>NZ_CM001466.1:41002-199342 GCF_000231055.2 Saccharomonospora azurea NA-128
GTCACCGGCCGGGACGCCGCGTTGGCCACGGAACTCGCCTACGGCACCACCCGGGCCACCGGGCTGCTCGACGCGGTGCTGGCCAAGTGTGTCGACCGCACGCTCGACAGCGTGGACCCGGTGGCGCTGGACGCGCTGCGGCTCGGGGCCTACCAGCTGTTGCGCACCCGCATTCCCCGGCATGCGGCGGTGGCCTCCACTGTGGACCTCGTGCGGGAGGAGTCCGGCTCGCGGCTCGCGGGTTTCGTCAACGCGGTGTTGCGACGACTGTCCGAAAAGGATGAAGAGGCGTGGCTCGCGGAGTTGGAGGCCGACACCGCGTCCGACCCGTTGGGGCAGCTGGCGCTGCGCACGTCGCATCCCCGCTGGATCGCCAGGGCGTTCGCCGAGGCGCTCGGTGACACCGGCGACGAGCTGCGGGCCGCGCTGGAGGCCGACGACGCGCGTCCGGCCGTGCACCTGCTGGCCAAGCCGGGGCAGGTCAGTGCAGACGAGCTCGCCGCCATCACGGGTGGCGACGTGGCGCCCTACTCGCCCTACGGGGTGCACCTCGCGCCGGGCGGCGGTGACCTCGCCGAGTCGCAGGTCCTCACCGAGGGACTGGCCACGGTGCAGGACGAGGGCAGCCAGTTGGTGGCCGTGGCCGCCGTCAACGCCCCTCTGTCCGGAGGCTCCGACGAACGCTGGCTCGACCTGTGTGCCGGGCCGGGCGGCAAGACCGTGGTGCTCGGCTGTCTCGCCCAGGTGAGTGGTGCGACGGTGGACGCGGTGGAGGTGGCCGAGCATCGGGCCAAGCTCGTGCGCGAGGTCACCGACGACCTGCCCGTCACGGTGCACGTCGCCGACGGGCGCGATCCCGGCCTCGACGGCGGTTACGACCGCGTTCTCGTGGACGCCCCGTGCAGTGGCCTCGGCGCGCTGCGCCGCAGGCCCGAGGCGCGGTGGCGCAAGCAGCCGGGCGACATCGCCGAGCTCACGCGACTGCAGAGCGAGCTTCTGGAGTCGGCGTACCGGCTCGTGCGCCCGGGCGGTGTGGTGACGTACGTGGTGTGCTCGCCGCATCTGGCCGAGACCGAGGGCATCGTCGGTGAGGCGGCGCGCCGTGCGGGTGCGGAGGTGCTCGACGCACGGGAGCTGTTCCCGGGCGTGCCCCGCCTGGGCGACGGGCCGTTCGTGCAACTCTGGCCGCACCGCCACGGCACCGATGCGATGTTCTGCGCGGTCACGCGCAAGCGGTGAGCGGCCGGTCACCGTCGGGGTGAGGTGCTCGGCGCCACATCCCGGCGGTCAGCGTGCGGGAGGGGTCCGGGGGCGTCGGGGCCCCCTCTACACTCGGCCCTGTGGTCCACGAACCGATGATCGCTCCCAGCATTCTGTCCGCCGACTTCGCGAGTCTCGGCACGGAGATCGACGCCATCGCCGGACCCGGTGACGGCCGGGCCGACTGGGTGCACGTGGACGTGATGGACGGCCACTTCGTGCCCAACCTCACCATCGGCCTTCCCGTGGTCGAGTCGCTGCGCAAGCGCACGGACCTCCCACTGGACTGCCATCTGATGATCGAGGACCCCGACCGCTGGGCTCCCGGCTACGCGGAGGTGGGCGCGCACAACGTGACCGTGCACGTCGAGGCCGCTCGCGACCCGGTGATGCTCGCCAAGAACCTGCGGGCCGCAGGGGCGAAGGCGGGGCTGTCGATCAAGCCCAACACGCCGCTCGAAGATCACCTCGACACGCTGCGGCACTACGACACCCTGCTGGTGATGTCGGTGGAGCCCGGGTTCGGCGGGCAGGCGTTCATCCCCGAGGTGCTCGACAAGGTGCGCACGGCGCGCAGGCTCGTCGACACGGGGCACCTGACCCTGCTCGTGGAGATCGACGGCGGGATCAACTCCGACACCATCGAGCAGGCCGCCGAGGCCGGGGTCGACTGCTTCGTCGCCGGGTCCGCCGTCTACGGCGCCGACGACCCGGCCCGGGCCGTCGCCGCGTTGCGCGACCAGGCGAGGGCGGCCCGCGCGCGGTGAACACGTCGGCAGCCTCGTCGGCCGGCGACCCCGTGCGGGCGGCGATGGAGACCGCGCTCGCCCTCGGCGACGACGTGCGCGGCGCCACCAGCCCGAACCCGCCCGTGGGGGCGGTGATCCTCGACGCGGACGGACGGGTGGTCGGCACGGGTGCCACCCAACCTCCACCCGGCCCGCACGCCGAGGTGATGGCGTTGCGCGAGGCGGGTGAGCGGGCTGTCGGCGGTACCGCCGTGGTCACGTTGGAACCGTGTTCGCATCACGGCAGGACTCCTCCGTGCACGCGGGCGTTGCTCGACGCCGGTGTGGCCGCGGTCTACTTCGCCGTGCCCGATCCGCATCCCGCCGCGTCGGGCGGTGCGGAGGTGCTGCGCGCGGCCGGGGTGGAGGTCGGGTCCGGGCTGCTGGCCGAGCAGGTCGCGGGCGGGCCCCTGCGGGCGTGGTTGCACCGCGAACGCACCGGGCGGCCGCACGTCACGTGGAAGTACGCCGCGAGCCTCGACGGCCGGGTCGCCGCCGCCGACGGCACCAGCCGGTGGATCTCGGGGCCGGTGTCGCGCGCGGAGGTGCACGCGATGCGCGAGCGGATGGACGCCGTCGTGGTGGGCACCGGCACCGTGCTCGCCGACGACCCGTGGTTGACGGTGCGCCGCGACGACGGTGGACTCGCGCCGCGGCAGCCACTGCGTGTGGTGGTGGGCACACGCGGCATACCCGGCGGCGCGCGGGTGTTGGACAGCGCAACGGAGACCGTGGTGTTCGCCACCCGGGATCCCGACGAGGTGCTGGCGGGGCTCGCGGAGCGCGGGATCGTGGATGTGCTGCTGGAAGGTGGTCCGACGTTGGCCGGAGCGTTCGTGCGGGCGAACCGGGTCGACCGGGTCGTCGCCTACGTCGCGCCGTCGCTGTTGGGCGCCGGACCCGCTGCCCTGGGGGAGGCCGGAGTGTCGACCATCACCGAAGCACACCGCTGGCGGGTCGAAGGAGTCACCATGAGCGGTGAGGACGTGCGAATTTCCGCCGTTCCGGTCACGGGCGAGGGAGGCGACTAGGTGTTCACCGGAATTGTCGAGGAGCTCGGCGAGGTCACGCGGGTGGAACCCGGTGACGGAGTCACGCGGCTCGTCGTGCGAGGGCCGGTGGTCACCGGTGATGCGAAGCACGGCGACTCGATCGCGGTCAACGGCGTGTGCCTGACCGTTGTCGAACTGTCCGGTGACGAGTTCACGGTCGACGTCGTTCCCGAGACGCTGCGGCGGACGAGCTTCGACGGCGTGGAGCCCGGACGCCGGGTGAACCTGGAGCGCGCGATGGCCGCGAACGGCCGGTTCTCGGGCCACATCGTGCAGGGGCACGTGGACGGCACCGGGACGTTCCTCTCGCGCGACCACGACGGTCTGACGCACTTCGCGTACCCGCCGGAGCTGTCGCGCTACGTCGTGGAGAAGGGGTCCATCGCCGTGGACGGTATCTCGCTCACGGTCGCCGAGGTGACGCGCGACGAGTTCGCGATCGCGCTCATCCCGACCACATTGGCCGCCACGACGCTGGGTCGCAACGAACCCGGCGACGCGGTGAATCTGGAGGTCGACGTGCTCGCGAAGTACGTCGAGAAGCTGGCCGCCGTCCACCTGCCTTCGGCAGCGGTGGACAATGGCGGGGGCGAGGAGGACAGGTGACGATGATCGAGCCCGCGCCGTCGTTGGACGTCGAGTCCATCGAACGGGCCATCGAGGACATCGCGAACGGCCGCCCGGTGATCGTGGTGGACGACGAGGACCGCGAGAACGAGGGAGACCTGATCTTCGCGGCGGAGAAGGCGACGCCGGAGTTGCTCGCCTTCATGGTGCGCTACACGTCCGGGTACGTGTGCGTCTCGCTTCCGGGCGAGGACTGCGACCGGCTGGACCTCCCGCCCATGTACCACGCGAACCAGGACCGGCGCGGCACCGCGTACACGGTGACGGTCGACGCGTCCGAGGGCATCGGCACGGGTATCTCCGCGACCGACCGCAGCCACACGATCCGGCTGCTGGCGGACCCGAAGTCGCAGCCGTCCGACTTCCGCAGGCCCGGCCACGTCGTGCCGCTGCGGGCGAAGGACGGGGGCGTGCTGCGCAGGCCGGGCCACACCGAGGCGGCGGTGGACCTGTCGCGCATGGCCGGGCTCGCGCCCGTGGGTGTGCTGTGCGAGATCGTCTCGCAGAAGAACGACGGCGACATGGCCCGTCGTGACGAGCTCGAGGTGTTCGCGGCCGACCACGATCTGCGGCTGATCACCATCGCCGACCTGATCGCCTACCGCAGGCGCACGGAGAAGCAGGTCGAGCGTGTGGCGGAGGCCCGGATCCCGCTGGCGGCGGGCACGTTCCGCGCCTACGGGTACGACAGCCTGCTCGACGGCATCGAGCATGTCGCGTTCGTCTACGGCGACATCGGCGACGGCGAGGACATCCTGGTGCGGGTGCACTCGGAGTGCCTGACCGGCGACGTCTTCGGGTCGCTGCGCTGCGACTGCGGTCCCCAGCTGCAGGCGGCCCTGGAAGCGGTGGCCGCCGAGGGCCGGGGTGTGGTGCTCTACGTGCGCGGTCACGAGGGCCGCGGCATCGGACTGCTGCACAAGCTGCAGGCCTACGAGCTGCAGGACGCCGGAGCCGACACCGTGGACGCGAACCTGGAACTGGGTGTGCCCGCCGACGCCCGCGACTACGGAACGGGTGCGCAGATCCTGGGCGACCTCGGGGTGCGGTCGATGCGCTTGCTCACCAACAACCCGGCCAAGCGGGTCGGGCTGGAGGGCTACGGCCTGCGGGTCGTGGGCCGGGTGCCCCTGCCGATCTCACCCAACCCGGAGAACCTGCGGTACCTGAAGACGAAGCGTGACAGGATGGGACACGAATTGTCCCAATTGGAGCACTTCGACGAGGTCGGCGCCGCGGTCGACGCGCTCGGCCGGGACGGTCGGCTTCAGGGTGACAGCGGTGCGAGCACAGTGGCGGGTGAAGCATGAGCGGAGAAGGGCGCCCCGACGAGGGCCAGGAACTGCGGGAGTGCGAGAACCTTCGGCTGGCGATCGTCGCCACCCGCTGGCACGTGCGGATCACGGACAGCCTGCTGGAGTCCGCGCTGCGCACGGCCGGTGAGGTGAAACTCGCCGAGGAGCCGACCGTGGTGCGGGTCGCCGGTGCCGTGGAGCTTCCGGTGGTGGCGCAGGCCCTCGCCCGCAACCACGACGCGGTCGTCGCGCTCGGCGTGGTGATCCGGGGCGACACGCCGCACTTCGACTACGTGTGCGACTCGGTGACGGCGGGGCTCACCCGCGTGTCGCTGGACGAGAGCACGCCGGTGGGCAACGGCGTGCTGACGTGCGACACCGAGGAGCAGGCCCTCGCGAGGGCGGGACTGCCGTCCTCGAAGGAGGACAAGGGACGTGAGGCGACGGTGGCCGCGCTGACCACCGCGAACGTGCTGCGCGGGCTCCGGCAACCGTGGACGGAACGAGGATTCGTGTGAGCAGCCGGACGGCGGACATGGCGGACGAGAAGACCACTACCGACACCGTCGTGGTGAGGCCACGGCGCGTGGTGTGGATGTCGGGCGCGCTGGCGGTCGTGTTGCTGGCCGTCTTCGTGACGGTGGCGGTGCTGCTGCGCTCCCAGGACACCGGCGCGATCTTCATGCTCAGCGACCAGATCGCGATGGTCGGCGTGGGTGTGATGATGGCGGGCGCCGCCATGCTGTTCGCCACGCCGGTGGCGCGCGCCGACGCCCAGGGTGTGTACGTACGCAACATCGGGGTGTCCCGGCGCTTCACCTGGGACGAGGTCGAGGCGGTGAGTTTCCCCGACGGCGCGGCGTTCGCCAGGATCGAACTACCCGACTACGAGTACTACTCGATCATGGCCATCCAGGGAGTGGACCGGGAACACGCCGTGGAGGCGGTGCGTGCTCTGCGCCGCCTCCACTCGGCCGCTCGCCGCAGCGACGGCTGAGGACGGCTGAGGACGGCTAGGCCGCCGGGGATTCCGCGTCGAGCGGGTCGGCGGACGCCGTCGTGCGTCGGGGCCGGTAGCGGGAGACCGCCACTCCGGCCAGGCAGACGGCGCCGCCGACGAGCCCGTATGCGGTCGGGATCTCGTCGAGCAGCACCCACGACAGCACCACGGACAGCGCGGGCACGGCGTAGGTGGAGACACTGAGCTTGCCCGCGTCGGTGCGCTTGAGCGCGTAGGCCCAGGTGCTGAACCCGATGGCGGTGGGGAAGACCCCGAGGTAGACGGCACCGAGGACGGCCGACGTCGGTGCGGCGGCGAGTTCGGTGACGAGCTGCGGCGTCCAGGGCAGCAGGACCGCGGTGCCGATGAGGCAGCCCAGCCAGGTGATGGCGGTGGCGTCGACGATCACCAGAGCCTTCTTCTGGATGAGGACGCCCGTCGCGTACAGCACCGCGGCGAGCACGCACAGGACGACGCCGATCCAGTCGCCCTCGCTCTCGGTGCCCAGGCCGATGATGACGATGCCGCTCATCCCGACGGCGCCGCCGAGCAGCAGCGGGCGCGGGAATCCCTCGCCGAGGAAGGCGCCGGCGCCGAAGGTGACGAGCAGCGGCGCGATGTTGACCAGCAGCGCGGCCGTGCCCGCGTCGAGGTGCAGCTCGGCGGCGTTCAGCGCGACGGTGTAGCAGCACAACCAGAGCACGCCGTAGGCGAGGACGAGTAGCCAGGACGTGCGGCCGCGGGGCAGCGGTGGCAGGCGGCGGGCGCTGAGCGTGATCAGCACCGTGAGCGTCACGGAGGCCACCGCGAGGCGCAGCAACGCGAGCGGGGCGGGGGAGAGCACGTCGCCGATGGCGCGGATGCCCACGAAGGCCGACGACCACAGCACCATGGTGACGAGCGCGGCGAGGGCCGCCTTCGTGCTGTCGGATCGGGGACGTCCGGTGCGGGAGAGCAGCTGTGTCACACCTGCCATCGTCACCGCCACCGACCCGACAGCACAAGCGATTAGTCATGCATCACTGTTCAGTTCCGCTGTACAGTCGAAGGATGTTGGACGTGAGCCGGTTGCGCGTGCTGCGCGCCGTGGTGGCTAAGGGGTCGATCCGGGCGGCGGCCGCCGCGCTGGATTACACGCCGTCGGCCGTGAGTCAGCAGCTCGCGGCACTGCAGCGGGAGACCGGGCTCCGGCTCGTCGACAGGGTGGGCCGTGGTGTCGAGCCGACGGCTGCCGGGCGCGCGCTCGCCGCGGAGTCCGAGGCGCTGTTTCGGGAGTTGAGCCGACTCGACGGCCTCGCTCGCGATCTGCGCGAGGGTCGCACCGGGAGCCTGTCGATCGGGTACTTCGCGTCGGCGGGCGCGGCGTGGCTGCCCGACGTGGTCGCGGTCCTGCGGCGAGAGTTCCCGGAGCTGCGCCTCGATCTGCGCTGGACGGAGGTGCTCGACGACCCGTCGACCGACCTCGACGTCAACGTGTTCGTCGAGCGTCGCGACGTGGCTCCCTCGTCGGCGGTGATCGTGTACCCGCTGATCGACGACCCCTACGTCGTGGTGGTCCGGCGGGACGACCCGCTCGCCGCCCGTCGCAGCGTGCCCCTGGCCGAGCTGGCCGGACGCCCGTGGATCGACAACGACCTGTCCCACGGAGCCTGCCGGGAGGTCGTGCTGGCCGCGTGTGCCGAGGTGGGCTTCTCCCCGCGGTTCTCGGTGGAGATGCGGGATTACCGCACGGCGATCCCGTTCGTAGCCAGCGGCATGGGGGTCACGGTGCTGCCCAGGCTGGCGCTGGGCGAGTTGCCCTCGGACCTCGTCGCGAGGCCGGTCGTGGAACCGACACCGGTGCGACGCATCAGCGTGGCCGTGCGGTCCTCCGTGGCCGGGCACGCGGCGGTGGTGCGCACGGTGGAGCTGCTCCGCGCGGCGGTGGGAGCGCCGCAGCGCTCCCCGGCGGGGCTCACAGCGTGAGGTCGACGACCACGGGAGCGTGGTCGGAGGCGCCCTTGCCCTTGCGTTCCTCGCGGTCGACGTAGGCATCGGTCACCGCGTCGGCGAACGGGCGGGAGGCGTAGACCAGGTCGATGCGCATGCCGCGGTTCTTCGGAAAGGCGAGCTGCCGGTAGTCCCAGTAGGTGTACGGGTGGTCGTACTTCAACGGGCGCGGCACGACGTCCGACAGCCCCGCGTCGCGCAGCACGGCGAGCGCCTTGCGTTCGGGTTCGGTGACGTGGGTGGAGTCGGCGAACACCGAGATGTCCCACACGTCGTCGTCGGTGGGCGCGATGTTGAAGTCGCCGAGCACCGCGAACGGACGGTCGGGGGCGTTCTCGGCGAGCACGGTCGTGTGGAGGGCGTCCAGCCAGTGCAGCTTGTACGCGTAGTGCGGGTGGTCGGGTTCGCGGCCGTTGGGCACGTAGACCGACCACACGCGCACGCCGCCACACGTCGCGCCGAGGGCGCGGGGCTGGATCTCGTCCTCGTAGGCCGGTTCGCCGACGAGCCCGCGGGTGACGTCGGTCAGCCCGACCCTGGAGAGCACGGCGACGCCGTTCCAGCGCCCGGTGCCGTGGGTGGCGACGTCGTAGCCGAGTTCGGTGATCGCGTCGCGGGGGAACGCCTCGTCGCCGCACTTGAGTTCCTGCAGGCACACGACGTCGGGCTGTGCGCTGCTCAGCCACGCGAGCACGCGCGGCAGGCGGGCGGTGATCGAGTTGACGTTCCAGGTCGCGATGCGCATGCCGCGAGAATGGCACACCCGCACGGGCGATCGGGCCACCAGGTTCGTATAACGACCTATACCCTCGGCCGTTCGGCCGCCGGGCCGCGTGGCATCCCGTACCGGCCGGCAGTCCTCGCCCCGGGGAAGGGGCCGGACGGTGTGTCGGAGGAGCGCCATAGGGTGGGTGGTGTGGCGGACCCTTCCACCTACCGACCTGCGCCGGGGACGATTCCCGACTCGCCCGGCGTGTACAAGTTCCGCGATGCCGGCGGTCGGGTCATCTACGTCGGCAAGGCCAAGAGCCTGCGCAGCAGGCTGAACTCGTACTTCGCCGACCTCTCCGGACTCCACCCGAGGACCCGGCAGATGGTCACCACGGCCGCGAGCGTGGAGTGGACCGTCGTCGGCACCGAGGTGGAGGCCCTCCAGCTCGAGTACAACTGGATCAAGGAGTTCGACCCGCGGTTCAACGTGCGGTACCGGGACGACAAGTCCTATCCGGTGCTCGCGGTGACGATGAACGAGGAGTATCCGCGCCTGCACGTCTACCGCGGTCCGCGGAAGAAGGGCGTGCGCTACTTCGGCCCGTACGCCCACGCGTGGGCCATCCGGGAGACGCTCGACCTGCTGCTGCGGGTCTTTCCCGCACGCACGTGCTCCGCGGGCGTGTTCCGCCGGCATGCGCAGATCGGCCGCCCCTGCCTGCTCGGCTACATCGACAAGTGCTCGGCTCCATGCGTGGGCCGGGTCTCGGCCGAACAGCACCGCGCGATCGTCGAGGAGTTCTGCGACTTCCTGTCCGGACGCACCGACGTGATGATCCGCAGGCTCGAGAAGGAGATGGCCGAGGCCGCCGAGGAGCTGGAGTTCGAGCGGGCGGCCCGGCTCCGCGACGACCTCGGCGCGCTGCGCAGGGCGATGGAGAAGCAGGCCGTGGTGCTGGGCGACGGCACCGATGCCGACGTCATCGCGTTCGCCCACGACGAGCTCGAAGCGGCCGTGCAGGTGTTCCACGTGCGCGGTGGCCGGGTGCGCGGTCAACGCGGTTGGGTGATCGACAAGGTCGACGAGATGGGTGTGCCGGATCTCGTCGAGCAGTTCGTGTCGCAGTTCTACGCCGAACAGACCGAACTGGCCGCCGAGGCGCCCACCGACGGCAACGTCGTTCCCCGTGAGGTCCTCGTGCCCGAGTTGCCCGCGGACGCCGAGGCCGCCGAGGCCATGGAGGCCTGGCTGTCCGAGCTGCGGGGCTCGAAGGTGCGGTTGCGCGTGCCGCAGCGGGGCGACAAGCGGGCCCTGGCCGACACGGTCGCGCGCAACGCCGTGGAAGCGTTCACCCAGCACAAGCTGCGCCGGGCGGGCGACCTCACCGCGCGCTCGGCCGCGCTCTCGGAACTGCAGGAGTACCTGGGGCTGGACAGCGCGCCGCTGCGCATCGAATGCGTGGACATCAGCCACCTCGCGGGCACCGACGTGGTCGCCTCCCTGGTGGTGTTCGAGGACGGTCTGCCGCGCAAGTCGGAGTACCGCCGCTTCGCGCTGCGCGAGGCCGCCGACGAGGGGGACGTCGCGGCGATCGCGGAGGTCGTGCGCCGCCGCTTCTCCCGGTACCTGAAGGAGACGAGCGAGGCCGCCGAGAGCGGACCCGAGGGCGCGCTCGACCCGCAGACGGGGCGGCCGCGCAAGTTCGCCTACCCGCCCAACCTGCTCGTCGTGGACGGAGCCGGTGCCCAGGCCACCGCCGCGGCGGACGTCCTGGCGGAACTCGGCATCACCGACGTCGCCGTCGTGGGGTTGGCGAAGCGCCTGGAGGAGGTGTGGCTGCCCGCCGACAGCGATGCCGCCACCTCGGCCGAGCCGGTCATCCTGCCGAGGAACTCGGAGGCGCTGTACCTTCTCCAGCGAGTGAGGGACGAGGCGCACCGCTTCGCGATCACGTACCAGCGGCAGAAGCGCTCGAAGCGGGTGCAGGCGTCGGCACTGGACGGCATTCCCGGCCTCGGACAGGCCCGGAAGACCGCCCTCATCAAGCACTTCGGCTCGGTGAAGAAGCTCAGGCAGGCCACCGTGTCCGAGATCGCGCAGGTGCCGGGCTTCGGCACTCGCACGGCCGAGGCCGTGCACGCGGCGCTCGCAGGGGAGCGCACCGACAACAGAGGAGAGTCGCAGACGTGACCGAGACCGACAGCTACGGTGTTCCGGCATCGGAGGGGCGAGGTTCCGGCATGGAGGTGGCGGTGGTCACCGGCCTGTCCGGTGCGGGCCGCAGCACCGCTGCCAAGTGCCTCGAGGACCTGGGTTGGTTCGTGGTGGACAACCTGCCACCGGAGTTGATCTCCACGATGGTGGAGTTGGGGGCGCAGGCCAGGGGTGCCATCACCAAGGTGGCGGTCGTGATGGACGTGCGTTCGCGTGCGTTCACCGACGACCTCGCCTCGGTGATCAAGGACCTGGACGCGCGGGGCTACAAGCCGCGGGTGCTCTTCCTGGAGGCCACCGACGCGGTGTTGATCCGGCGCTTCGAGCAGGTGCGCCGAGGCCACCCCATGCAGGGGGACGGGCGGCTCGTCGACGGCATCACCGCCGAGCGCGCGCTGCTGGCGCCGCTGCGCGAGGAGGCCGACCTGATGCTCGACACGTCCGCGTTGTCGGTGCACGACCTCCGCGCCAAGATCGAGGACGCGTTCGGCACGGAGTCGAGCACGCAGACCCGGGTGACCGTGCTCTCGTTCGGTTACAAGTACGGGCTGCCGATGGACTCCGATCTGGTGATGGACGTGCGGTTCCTGCCGAACCCGTTCTGGATCCCCGAGCTGCGCGACCACAGTGGCCTCGACGGCGACGTGCGGAACTACGTCCTCGGACAGGAGGGCGCGGAGGAGTTCCTCGAGCAGTACCACGAGTTGCTGCGCCTCGTCGGCGCCGGGTACAAGCGGGAGGGCAAGAGGTACCTGACCCTGGCCGTCGGTTGCACGGGCGGTAAGCACCGCAGCGTGGCCATCTCCGAGGAGCTCGCCAAGCGCCTCTCCAAGGAGGACGGCATGGCGGTCAAGGTGGTGCACCGGGACCTGGGCAGGGAGTGAGGCCGAGGATGCGTGCCGTCGCGCTCGGCGGAGGGCATGGGTTGCACGCGACGCTCTCGGCGTTGCGACGGATCACGGCCGACGTCACCGCGGTCGTGACCGTCGCCGACGACGGGGGTTCCTCCGGGCGGTTACGACGGGAGCTCGGCCTGCTGCCTCCCGGTGATCTCCGGCAGGCGCTCGCCGCGCTCGCCGCCGCGGAGGACGGCGGCACGCTCTGGGCGGAGGTGTTCCAGCACCGGTTCGGCGGCACGGGGGCGTTGACCGGCCACGCTGTCGGCAACCTGTTGCTCGCCGGGCTGTTCGAGGTGCTCGGCGATCCCGTGGCGGGGCTCGACGAGGCGGCGAAACTGCTCGGCATCACCGGGCGGGTGCTGCCGATGTCGGCCGAGCCGTTGGAGATCGAGGCGGAGGTCACGGGACTGGAGAACGGCGCGGTCAGCCGGATCCGCGGGCAGGTCGCCGTGGCCAGCACCCCGGGCCGGGTCCGCCGGATCAGCCTGCACAATCCGGGCCGCCCGCATTGGCCGCCCGTGGCGTGCCGGGACGCCGTGGAGGCGGTGCTGGAGGCCGACGCGGTGTTCCTGGGCCCCGGCTCGTGGTTCACGAGCGTGTTGCCGCACCTGCTGGTGCCCGACCTGCACGACGCGCTCCTCACCACCTCCGCCACGAAGATCGTGATCCTGAACCTGATCCCCCAACCCGGAGAGACGGCTGGCTTCTCACCGGAACGGCACCTGCACGTACTCTTCGAACACGCTCCCCGGCTCAAAGTGGATGCGGTGATCGCCGACCGCGACTCCGTACCCACCCCCGCGCGGTTGCGCCGTGCGGCGGAGGCGCTGGGTGGGCGGGCGCATCTGGCGTCGGTCGCCGCCCCCGGTGGGGCCGGCAGGCATGATCCGGATGCCTTGGCGGGCTGTGTGCGAGAGGCTCTCGGCCTGGCCGAGAGCGTGGAGGAGGGGCAGTAGATGGCGATGACGGCGGCGGTCAAGGACGAGCTCAGCCGCGTGGAGATCACCAAGACCGGCCCGCGCCGGTCGGAGGTGTCGGCGCTGTTGCGGTTCGCGGGCGGGCTGCACATCGTCGCCGGACGGGTCGTCGTCGAGGCCGAGCTCGACACGGGGTCGGTGGCGCGCCGGTTGCGCAAGGAGATCCACGAGCTGTACGGGTACACGTCGGACGTCCACGTGATCACCTCGGGCGGGTTGCGCAGGGGCACCCGCTACGTGGTGCGGGTGGTGAAGGAAGGCGACGGCCTGGCGCGGCAGACCGGACTGATCGACCAGCGGGGCCGTCCGGTGCGGGGTCTGCCCGCGGCGGTCGTCTCGGGAGGGGTGGCCGACGCCGAGGCGGCGTGGCGGGGTGCGTTCCTCGCGCACGGGTCGCTGACGGAACCCGGCCGGTCGTCGTCGCTGGAGGTCACGTGCCCGGGTCCGGAGGCCGCGCTGGCGCTCGTGGGTGCGGCCCGGCGGATGGGCATCCAGGCGAAGTCCCGGGAGGTGCGCGGAGCCGACCGCGTGGTGGTGCGTGACGGCGACGCCATCGGCGCGCTGCTCACGAGGTTGGGTGCGCACTCCAGCGTGCTCGCGTGGGAGGAACGGCGGATGCGCCGCGAGGTCCGGGCCACGGCCAACCGGCTCGCGAACTTCGACGACGCGAACCTGCGCCGGTCGGCGAGGGCTGCCGTGGCCGCGGCGGCGCGCGTGCAACGCGCCCTGGAGATCCTCGGCGACACCGCCCCGGATCACCTGCTCGCCGCGGGCAAGCTGCGCCTGACCAACCGGCAGGCGTCCCTGGAGGAGCTCGGGCAGCTGTCCGACCCGCCCATGACGAAGGACGCCGTCGCCGGGCGGATCCGTCGCCTGTTGGCGATGGCCGACAAGCGGGCCAAGGAGATCGGGGTGCCGGACACCGAGTCCGCCGTCACCCAGGAGCTGCTGGAGGAGAGCCTCTAGCGCGTCAGCGCGGTCACTCACTCCCCGTCGCGGCACTGGTGCGGCGGGGAGCGAGGCAAATTGCTGCCGTCTTCGAGGTGTGAACCGGCCGCGATACGTCCATCCGGGTGTAGAGGTCAGGTCGTCGCCCGCTCTTCGTCACCCGGTCGGCGACCCGCAACGTGAACGGCCGACGCTTCCCCCTTGCCGATCCGACGGCCGCTCTCGCACGAAAGGGGACCTCGTGGACACGACACGTATCGGCTTGGACCCGAATGCCGAACTCGCTCTCTCCCCACGGGTCCGCTCCTGGTTACGGCGCAGATCGTCGCGCGCCGACGACTGGACGGCCGCGCAGCTGGCGCCGCTGAAGGGGAGTCGCACCGTCAGCGTCGTCATTCCGGCGCGCAACGAGGAGGAGACGGTCGGACAGATCGTGCGGACGATCCGCACGACGCTCGTCGAGGACAATCCCCTCGTCGACGAGGTACTCGTCGTCGATTCCCGCTCGCGCGACGCCACCGCCCGGGTGGCCGCCGAGGCCGGTGCGCGGGTGGTCTCGCAGGACGACGTGCTGCGGCCGTTGCCCGGCATGCACGGCAAGGGCGAGGCGTTGTGGAAGGGGCTCGCCGCCACGGCGGGCGACCTCGTGGTCTTCGTCGACGGCGATCTCTACGACTTCACGGCGGGCTACGTCATCGGTCTGCTCGGGCCGCTGCTGACCGACCCGGAGGTGGACTACGTCAAGGGCTTCTACCACCGGCCGCTGGTGAACGGGTCCCACACCGACGCCGACGGCGGCGGGCGGGTGACCGAGCTCGTCGCGCGCCCGCTGCTGAACATGTACTGGCCGGACCTCGCGGGATTCGTCCAGCCGCTGGCGGGCGAGTACGCGGGCAGGCGGGAGGTGTTGGAGAGCATCCCGTTCGTCACGCACTACGGCGTGGAGGTCGGTCACCTCATCGATCTCCTGCGGTGGCGGGGACTGGACGCGCTCGCCCAGGTGGATCTCGGTATGCGCACCCACCGGCACCAGGGCACTCAGGCGCTGGGGCGGATGTCGGGCCAGATCATGTTGACGATCATGGACCGGCTCGACCGCAGCGGTCGCCTTGTGGCGCAGGAGGCGCCGTCCACGCTGCTGGCGCAGTTCCGTCGCGCGGCCGAGGGGGCCCGCGAGCTCGTGGTGACCGATCTCGCCGTGCAGGAGCGGCCTCCGCTGCGCACGGTCCGCACTCCGGCAGGGCAGGTGCCGCCGTGCACGTGATGGATCGAGCCGAGTGGTGGTCCTTCGCCCGGGAAGGGACGCGGACGGCCAAGGTGGGCGTGGTGACCTCACGGGGCACTCCGCACGTCACGCCGGTCTGGTTCACGCTGACCGACTCCGGTGGCGACGCCGTCGTCTTCACCACCGGGACCGGCACCGTGAAGGGCCGGGCCCTGCGCCGCGACCCACGCGTGTCGATCGTGGTGGACGACGAACGCGCGCCGTACTCGTTCGTGCAGTTCACGGCCGAGGCGAGCCTGTCCGACGACGTGGAGACCATGTTCCCGTGGGCGGTGCGCATCGCCGAGCGGTACATGGGTCCTGAGGAGGCGGAGGAGTTCGGCAGACGCAACGCCGTGCCCGGAGAGATGCTCGTGATGGCTCGGATCACGAAGGTCGTGGCGTACGCCGCGCTCGCCGAGTAGGTCCCCGCCGGGTACCCGGAGTTTGGTGGCACAGCCGCTCGGCAACACCCGTTCCGAGCGGAGGTGTGCTGTGGTCGAACGACGACGGACGGTACGGGGACTGGCCGCTGCGGCGGTGCGGAAGTGGCCCGAGTCGTGGCCCCTGCGTCCGCTGCCGCGCCAGGACTGGGCGCGGCAGCGGCCCACGGTGGGGCAGGCCGACGTCGCGGTGATCGACGCGGCGGTCAAGCGCGCGCAGGCGCGCCCGTCGGGGAACTGGTTCGTCGTCGCCGACTCCCGGCTCGTGCGGGCCGACCGGCCCTACGGCATGACGGTGGCGGGCCGCGAACTCGTCGCCTGGCGGGCGGAGGACGGCCGGGTCGTCGTCGGCTCCGGCGTGTGCCCGCACCTCGGGGCGCCCCTGGCGGAGGGCCGGGTCGTCGAGCATCGGCTCGTGTGCCGGTGGCACGGTCTCGCCCTGCCTGCCTCCGGTCTGCCGGGCTGGGGCTGGTGTCCACTGCCCGCCTACGACGACGGCGTGCTCGTGTGGGTGCGGCTCGACGATGTCGACGGCGAGCCGCCCACGGATCGCCCCGTGGTGCCCGAACGCCCCGCGCTCGACACGGCGCTGTCGGCGGTGACCCGCGTCGACGGCGTGTGCGAGCCCGTGGACGTGGTCGCCAACCGGCTCGACCCCTGGCACGGCGCGTGGTTCCATCCGTACTCGTTCGCCCGGCTGCGGGTCGTGGAGATTCCGGACGCCGGGAACGGGCGCGACCGGTTCACGGTGGACGTCACTTTCCGCGTCGGCCCGCGTTTCGGCGTGCCGGTCGTCGCGGAGTTCACGTGCCCGGAGCCGCGGACCGTGCTCATGCGCATCGTCTCGGGCGAGGGGGAGGGCAGTGTCGTCGAGACGCACGCGACCCCGCTCGGCCCCGGCCCCGACGGTCGGCCGCGTTCGGCCGTGATCGAGGCCGTCGTGGCGACCTCACCGCGCACGGGATTTGTGCTCGCGCGCCGCCTCGCGCCCGCCCTGCGACCCGCGGTGCGGGCGGCGGCCCGGCGACTGTGGCGCGACGACCTCGCCTACGCGCAACGCCGCTACGCTCTGCGTCGCGGCGACTGACGGCCCGACCTCTTCCCTGCCTTACCGGCCTTCCTGGGCTCCTCGGCTTCCGTGGGCTCCTCGGGTGCGGTGAGCTGGGGCCGGTCCGACGCCGGCCACACGTACGGCAGGTCGTCCGGTACGTCGGGGAAGAGCGGACGGTAGTGCTCGGGGTCCTTGCGCACCAGCGACGACCGGTGGCTGCGGTGGAAGTCCTCGTCGCCGAACCAGGGTGGCAGTTCTCCTGCGGCGGCCAGCGCGTTCTGGTCGCGCACCGTCGTGATGCCCAAGGCGCCGGAGAGGTCGGCGACGAGCTTGACCGCACACGTGTCGGCGCGCCCCAGGGCGCTCCAGTGCTCGCACATGGCCAGGCCGTACCGGGTGAGCGCCTCCTCGTAGCCCGCCCACATGCGCACGGCGGGATGTCGCCGCCAGCCGTGGCCCGGCACGGTCAGCGCCCGCAACACCTGGAGCGTCTCGACGCGTTGCTTGCCGAGTCGCCGCTGATCGAGCACACGGGCGGTCTCGGCGAAGTCGGGATACGGCAGGAACGTCTGCACACGAATCTCCTCACACCGGCACGTGTTCGCCCGCGACCCGGCCGCCCTCCCCGGGCCGGGTACGGTACCGGGCGGCGAGCGCCCGCAGAGCCCGGTTGCGGCCCCGCCTCGGGACGGTGACCAGCTCGTGCCCGGCCGTGCCCCACCCGGCGAGCAGGTGGTTCGCCGCGAGCCAGCCGGTCGTGGCGGCCCGCTCCATCAACGCCACGGGCAGGTCGACGCGGATCCCGTCGCCCGCCAGCACCACCCCGGGCACGGGTGTGGTCACTCCCGGCCGGGCGCCGAAGGAGCCGGGCGCGAAGAGCGGGCAGTCGGCGTCCCACACCGAGTGCTCCGCGACGGCTCGTGCCGTCCTCGTCTCGGGATACACCTCGCGCAGCCGCTGCCACAACCGGCGCTCGGTCTCGCGCCGGACCGCGGGCTCGTCCCCGTCCGCGACGGCGTAGGCGTGGACCTCGACCACCGAGCCGCCCGTGCGTCGCGCCCACGCCGCCGCGTCGGCGTCGTACCGGTCGAGCACGCTGACGTTGTCGAGCGGGGGCCGGCCTCCGGTGGCGAGGAAGGCGGGCCGCGTGGCGTCGACGGGGCGGTCGAGCCAGGCCCGCAGCACACAGAACGGCGGTGCGCTGCCGAGCCCCGCGATCCGTTCGCGCCACGGCGGGGGACCGAGCTCGGGCGAGGCCGCCACCAGCCGGCGAAGGCCGGGGACGTCCGTCGCCAGCACGAGTGCGTCGGCCCTGGTCGTCGCGCCTCCGGCATGGACGTCGAAGCCGTCGGGCCCGGAGTCGATCCGCTCGACGGCGACACCGGTGCGCAGCCGGACACCGTGGTCGGCGAGATAGGCCCCGAGCGGCTCCCACAGGGTGTGGAACGGCCGGTCCGGGACGTCGAACACCAGCCCCTCGGCCGACCCGAGGAAGTAGAGGTGGAACATCACGGCCAGTTCGGCGGCGGAGAACCGGTCCGGTGGGGCGAAGAAGCTCCGCGAGAACACGTCGAACGCCAGGTGCCGGGCGGCCTCGGGGAACCGCACCCGGTCGAGGAACGTGGCGGCGTCGAGGTGATCGAGGGCGGCGTAGACGTCGGGAACCCGCACGTCGGTGAGCGGCAGGGCCTGGCGCGCCGCGACACGCAGCAACGCGGACGCACCGAAGGTCGGGCTGCGCAGCGCGAAGGCCAGGGCGTTCCACGGCGGAGTGCGGGGCAGCGCCCGGAACGAGTCGAGCCGCCCGTGGGCGTCGACGAGGGGATAGTCGGCGACCGGGTGCAGCAGCGGTGACCCTGTCCGGCTCTCGGCGCGGGCCAGCAGCGCCCGCAGGTTGTAGTACTGGCGGAAGAAGGCGTGGAAACCCCGGCTCATGCCGGTGCGGCTGCCATCGGGCAGCGGCACCGTCCAGCCGCCGACCCGGCCCCCGAGGTAGGGCCGGCGCTCGACGACGTCCACGTCCACACCGCGCTCGGCCAGTCCGGTGGCCGCGGCGAGTCCCGCGATCCCGCCGCCGACCACCACGACCCGGTGTCCCGGCGACACCCGGGCCGTTCCCGGAACGGCGGGCAGCGTTTCCCGGCGAGGGTCCCGGCCGACGGTGGTGGTCACGGTGTCTCCCTCAGGACGGTGCGCGGCACGGTGGCCGTGACGGTGTGCAGGACGTCGCGCTGCCAGCCGCCCACGGTGTGCGCGTGGACGTCGGTGTATCCGGCGTCGAGCAGCCGTCGGCGCAGCCGGGACGGCGAGTCGAACTGCCTGGCACTGCGCCAGAGATAGCGGTACAGCCCGGTGTCCCGGCTCAGCGCCCACGCCGCCGGGATGATCACCGACCAGCACACGACCGTCCACACCAGACGCGGACGGAGCCGGTCGGCGAGTGTGTAGTCGTGCAGCACGAGCGTCCCGCCGGGGCGCAGCAGGCGCCGCAGCGTCGCCAGTGTGGCGTCCGGGTCGGCGACGTTGCGCAGGAGGTAGGCGGCGAACACGACGTCGAACGGGCTCTCCAGCTCGGCTCCGGGCAGGTCGTCGACCGCGGAGTGCACGAACCGCACCGACCCGGGCCACGGTCTGCGCTCCGCGAGCGCGAGCATGGCGGGGGAGGCGTCCACGGCGACGATCTCGGGATCGACGAGCGTGGACAGCAGGGCCCGCGTCGACGCGCCCGTGCCGCAGCCGACGTCCAGCACCCGGGCACCCGGGCCCGCGGCCCGGGCGGCGCGGGCCGCGGCGCGCAGGTGGGCGTGATAGCCGGGGTTGAGGCCGACCAGCCGGTCGTAGTGCGCGGCGGCGCGGTCGAACGCGGCCGGGACGACGGAGCGGTCGAGGTCCGTGTGCGCCGTCATGAGGCGTGCTCCCGCCGCTCCGGCGCCGTCCACGCGAGCAGCGTCGCGGTGATGAGGCTGAACCCGAACAGGAAGTCCTCCATGGGGATGTCGAACGGGAAACGCAGCCCGAGGAAATGCGTGGGGTCGTACACGACGACGGGAGCGGAGAGCTTCGTCAGCCAGCCGTCCACGGGCACCTGGAAGGCGAGCACGATCGCCATCGTGATCCAGTACGCGCGGCGCCGGAACAGGCCAGTGCGCAACCACGCCAGCTCGGCGGCCACCACGACGACCACCGAGACCACCGCGGGAAGCGTGTACCCGATGCCGGTCATACGCGTTCACCCACGCGGATCCGGCGCACGGTCTCGAACGTCAGCAGCGTGCACAGCGGGATCGTCACGAAGAACAACGCCTCCTCGATCGGGAAGGCGGGCGCGACCCGCACACCCAGCGTGTAGCTCGGACTGATCTCCCACACGCCGCCCGCGACCGCGAGCAGATCCCAGGCCAGAAACAACAGCGCGGGCGCCAACGCGCGCGCGAGGCGACGCGGACGGCGATACACCCGCGCGCCCGCGAACTCCAGGGGAAGCGTGATGGCGAGGCAGGCCGCCAGCGCCAGCGCGTAGTGCCACTGGTCCGGAGGGAATGCCGCGGCGTCCGGCGGGGTGGGCATCAGCGCCACCCCTTCGTCGTGTCCGCCGCCTCCGCCACCACGAGCCGATGCCGCAGGGGCGGCACCCGGTGGGGCCGCCCGGCCCACGTGCGCATCATCGTGCCGGTGGCCAGGGCGACGCGCCGGGAGGTGCCCACCACAGCACGCGAGGCGAAGACGTCGTAACCCGCCTCGGCGATGACGTCGAGGATGCGGGAGTACAGCGTGAACGCCGCCGCCACGCACGGCCGGGACTCGGGCCGCAGCAGCGGAATCCCCGGCCACGCCCGCCGGTACACGCCGCGCGTGCGCTCGACCTGATCGGCCAGGGCCCGCCGCACCTTCGGGTCCGCGTGGCCCACCCTGCGGCACCACAGCAGGAGGTCGCGGTCCACACCGTGGGCGGCCAGCTCGTCGGCGGGCAGGTACACGCGGCCCCGGTCCAGGTCCTCGCCCACGTCGCGGAGGAAGTTGGTGAGCTGGAAGGCGTTGCCGAGCGCGGCGGCGTGCGGCGCGGCCTCGGCGGGATCGCACACGGTGCCCAGCACGGGCAGCAGTTGCAGACCGATGACCTCGGCCGAGCCGTGCACGTACTCCGACAGCGCCGCGCGCGTGGGGTAGTCGGTCGTCGTCAGGTCCATCCGCATCGACCGCAGGAACCGCGTGAAGAGGTCGGGCTCGATGCCGTAGCGCGCGACCGTGTCCGCCAGGGCCGCGAGGACCGGCTCGTCGCTGTGACCGTCCGCGAGGGCGGGACGCAGCGCCGCGTCGAGGGCGGCGAGCCCGGCCTCCGCCTCGCGGACGCCGACGTCGCCGTCCACGAGATCGTCGGCGTACCGGGCGAAGCCGTACAGCGCGTGCACGGCCGGTCGGCGCGGTGCGGGCAGCAGCCGGGTGGCGAGGAAGTACGTCCGACCGTGCTGGGCGTTGAGCTCGCGGCACCGCGCGTACGCCGCCCGCAGCGGTGGCTCGACGACCTGCGCCGCCGCCAACTCACGGCGGGTCAGGGCGCTGACCGACGGTGGTCCGCCGGCGGGGAAGCGGTGGGTGAGCACGGCCCACCTCGTCAGCGGGAGGTGCTCGACGCCACCGAGCGATCGGTGGCGGTACGCGAGTTCTCCCCGCCGGCCACGTCGCGGGGTTCCGCCTCGTGACCCGCGTGGCCACGGGTACGGCGAGTGCGCTTCAACTCGGCCTCGTACGCGTGCCGCTGCCCGGGTGTGAACTGCCTGGCCTCGTCGACGAACTCGCGGAACACCGTGTAGTAGGTGTCCTCGTAGTCCTCGACCACCTGGTAGGTCCAGCGGCCCGGCAACACGTTGCGGCCGAGCAGCTCGGTGTCCAACCGGGCGGCGAGGTCGTCGTAGCCGGCGTCGCGCAGCATGCCGATCGCCTCCTCCAACGCGAAGTCCGCCGTGCCCGTGAGCCGGTGGAACGCGTAGAGGTGACCCCGCGCCTCCTCCACCACCTCCAGCGCCTCGGTCAGTTTGCCCACGGCGCGCACGGTGGCGGTGTCGCCCTTCGAAGTGTGCGTCATGGGTGCTCGGGTACCCGGAGTGCGCACTCTTGATGCGCAGCGGAACGTCCGGTGCGTACGACACCGATCGGGAGGTGGTGCTCGTGAGCACGGTGATGAAGGCCGTCGACGTGGACGTCCCACTGTCCACCGCCTACAACCAGTGGACCCAGTTCGAGTCGTTCCCCGAGTTCATGGACGGCGTCGAGCGCGTGCAGCAGATCGACGACACCCACACGCACTGGGTGACGCGGATCGGAGGCATCACGAGGGAGTTCGACGCGACCATCACCGAGCAGCACCCGGACGAGCGAGTGGCGTGGACCTCCGACTCGGGTCCGACCCATGCCGGCGTCATCACGTTCCACCGGCTCGGTCCGGACCGCACCAGGGTGACGGCACAGATGGACATCGACCCGGACACGTTCCTGGAGAAGGTCGCCGACAAGGCGGGCCTGCTCGAAACCCGGGTGGACGGCGACCTGCACCGGTTCAAGCAGTACATCGAGAGCCGCGGCCGCGAGACGGGCTCCTGGCGGGGTGACGTGCCGCCGGCTCCGACGTCGCGGTCGTAGTTCTCGTCCCGCAGGTTCGACGACCGGTCGCGGTCCGGCGGATTGCGACCGGTCTCACCTGATCGATCCGGTGATCGATTCGGTCGACCGGCGAGGCGGTGAGCACGTCCCGCGGCGCACGCGTCGGCGAGCGTCCGGTACCGGCGGCCGACGAACCGGTGTCCGGGCGTCCTGGCGTGCCGCGACGGCCGGTTTCCCGGAATCCGGACACCTCCGGGCGGCGACCGAACGTGCTGTGACCTGGATATCTTAATCGATTCGCCCGATCAGCGGGCGTGGGCCAGGTCTCGTCGCGGGGTACTCCGATACCCGCAGGCCAGCACGCTAGGGTGGCTGGTGGAACCCGAAGAAGTGTCAGCCCGGTGACGCAACCGGGCGGAACCCTGAGGAGAGCAGAGCAGTGACGGTTCGTGTAGGCGTCAACGGCTTCGGCCGGATCGGCCGCAACTTCTTCCGCGCCGTGCAGGCCAGCGGCCACGACATCGAGATCGTTGCCTTCAACGACCTCGGTGACGTCGCCACGATGGCTCACCTGCTCAAGTACGACAGCATCCTGGGTCGGCTGGACGCGGACGTCTCCGTCAGCGACGAGGGGATCGTCGTCGGCGGCAAGACCATCAAGGCCCTCGCCGAGAAGGACCCGGCCAAGCTCCCGTGGGGCGACCTGGGTGTCGACGTCGTCGTGGAGTCCACCGGCTTCTTCACCAAGGCCGAGGCCGCGAAGGCGCACATCGACGGCGGCGCCAAGAAGGTGATCATCTCCGCGCCGGCGAAGGGCGAGGACCTCACGGTCGTCCTCGGTGTGAACGACTCCGAGTACGACGGCTCGCAGACCATCATCTCGAACGCCTCGTGCACCACGAACTGCCTCGCGCCGCTGGCGAAGGTCCTGCACGACGAGTTCGGCATCCAGCAGGGCCTGATGACCACCGTGCACGCCTACACGCAGGACCAGAACCTGCAGGACGGCCCGCACAAGGACCTGCGTCGCGCCCGCGCCGCGGCGCTGAACGTCGTCCCGACCTCCACGGGCGCGGCGAAGGCGATCGGCCTCGTCCTGCCCGAACTGAACGGCAAGCTCGACGGCTACGCGCTGCGCGTCCCGGTGCCCACCGGCTCCGCCACCGACCTCACCGTGACGCTCGCGAAGAGCGCCACCGCGGAGGAGGTCAACGCCGCGTACAAGGCCGCGGCCGAGGGCCCGCTGAAGGGCATCCTCCGCTACAGCGAGGAGCCCATCGTGTCGTCCGACATCGTCACCGACCCCGCGTCCTGCATCTACGACGCGCCGCTGACCAAGGTCATCGACAACCAGGTGAAGGTCGTCGGCTGGTACGACAACGAGTGGGGCTACTCCAGCCGTCTCGCGGACCTGGTGAAGCTCGTCGGCTCGAAGCTGTCCTGACGACATGGCGGTGAAGACTCTCGACGACCTGCTCGGCGAGGGCGTACGGGGTCGGCGCGTGCTGGTGCGCGCCGACCTGAACGTTCCGCTCGACGGGGAGAAGATCACGGACGACGGTCGGGTCCGCGCGGCGCTGCCCACCATCCGGTCGCTGACGGAGGCGGGTGCGCGCGTCGTCGTGGCGGCCCACCTCGGCAGGCCGAAGGGCACACCGGATCCCGCGTTCTCGCTGCGTCCCGTCGCGGTGCGGCTGGGCGAGCTGCTCGGCAGCGAGGTGACGCTGGCCGGTGACGTGGTCGGCGACCAGGCGAAGGCCGCGGCCGAGTCGCTCGGCGACGGCGGCGTCGTGCTGCTGGAGAACGTCCGGTTCGACGCCAGGGAGACCAGCAAGTCCGAGGACGAACGCGCCGAGCTCGCGCGTGAGCTGGCCGCGTTGACCGGCGACGACGGTGCGTTCGTCTCCGACGGGTTCGGTGTGGTGCACCGCAAGCAGGCCTCGGTGTACGACGTGGCCCGCGTGCTGCCCGCCTATGCGGGCGGGCTCGTGCTCGCCGAGCTGGAGGTGCTGCGCACGCTCACCGGCGACCCGCAGCGGCCCTACGCCGTCGTGCTCGGTGGGTCCAAGGTGTCGGACAAGCTCGCCGTCATCGAGGCGCTCCTGCCGAAGGTCGACCGGCTGCTGGTCGGCGGCGGGATGTGCTTCACCTTCCTCGCCGCCCAGGGCCACGGCGTCGGCTCGTCGCTGCTGGAGAGCGACATGGTCGACACCTGCAAGCGGCTGCTCGCCGAGGCCGGTGACAAGCTGCTGCTGCCCGCGGACATCGTCGTGGCCGACGCGTTCGCCGCCGACGCCGCGAAGCGCACCGTGCCCGTCACCGGCATCGAGGACGGCTGGATGGGGCTCGACATCGGGCCCACGACGGTGGCCGCGTTCGGTGCCGCGGTCCGCGACGCGCGCACCCTGTTCTGGAACGGCCCGATGGGCGTGTTCGAGATGGCGCCGTTCGCACACGGCACGAGGGGAGTGGCGTCCGCGATCGCCGAGTCCGAGGCGTTCAGCGTCGTCGGTGGTGGCGACTCCGCCGCGGCCGTGCGACTGCTCGGACTGCCCGAGGACGGCTTCTCGCACATCTCCACGGGAGGCGGTGCGTCCCTGGAATACCTGGAGGGCAAGGAACTGCCCGGTGTCGCCGTGTTGAGTGAGGAGCGCTGATGGCCCGCAAGCCGCTGATCGCCGGCAACTGGAAGATGAACCTCAACCACCTCGAGGCCATCGCCCTGGTGCAAAAGATCGCGTTCTCGCTGCCGGAGAAGTACTACGCGAAGGTCGACGTGGCGGTGTTGCCGCCCTTCACCGACATCCGCAGCGTGCAGACCCTGGTCGACGGCGACAAGTTGCTGCTCACCTACGGAGCGCAGGACCTGTCCCCGTACGACTCGGGCGCCTACACCGGTGAGGTCTCGGGCGCGATGCTCGCCAAGCTCGGGTGCACCTACGTCGTGGTGGGGCACTCGGAGCGGCGCGAGTACCACGGCGAGACCGACGAACTCGTCAACAAGAAGGTCCGCGCGGCTCTCAAGCACGGCCTCAGCCCGATCCTGTGCGTGGGCGAGAAGCTCGACGTGCGTGAGGCCGGCAACCACATCGAGCACACGACCTCGCAGCTCCTCGCCGCGCTGAAGGGGCTCAAGGCCGAGCAGGTCGCGAACGTGGTCGTGGCCTACGAGCCGGTCTGGGCCATCGGCACCGGCCGGGTCGCCACTCCCGCCGACGCCGAGGAGGTTTGTGCCGCGTTGCGGTCCGCCCTTTCGGACAAGTACGGCGCGGAGCTCGCCCAGGGGATGCGGATTCTCTACGGCGGTTCGGTCAAGTCGAGCAACGTGGCCGACCTCGTGAAGTGCGACAACGTCGACGGAGCACTGGTCGGTGGCGCGAGCCTCGACGGTGAGGAGTTCACCAAGCTGTGCGCGCTCGCCGCGGGCGGCCCACTCCCGTGACAAGAGGGGCGTTTACGCTACTCTTGAGGTTCCCGCCACACGCAGTACACAGAGGATGACATGGAACTGTTCCTGCAAATTTTGTTGATCGTCTCCAGCGTGCTGCTCATCATCGCGGTGTTGCTGCACCGTGGTCGCGGCGGCGGGCTGTCGTCTCTGTTCGGTGGCGGTATGCAGTCGAGCCTCTCGGGCTCGAGCGTGGCCGAGAAGAACCTCGACCGGATCACGCTCGGACTCGGGGCGGTGTGGGTGATCGCCATCGTCGGGCTCGGCCTGCTGGTGAAACTCTGATCGACGTTGGCGTGCGGCGATCGTGCGTCAACTTTCTGGTGGGGTGACGATTCATGGTTGGCGGTAACGCGATCCGAGGCACGCGGATCGGAGCAGGTCCTTCCGGCGAGTCGGAGCGTGGGGAGGCTGCTCCGCGTCGTCGGGTTCCGTACTGGTGCGCCAACGGACACGAGTCGCGTCCGTCGTTCTCGATGGACGCGGAGATTCCGGAGGAGTGGGACTGCCCTCGGTGCGGTCTTCCCGCGGGGCGCAACCGGGAGCAGCCTCCCGCCGCGCCTCGTACGGAGCCGTACAAGTCTCACCTGGCGTACGTGAAGGAACGTCGGAGTGACGCCGACGGGGAGGCCATCCTCGCCGAGGCGCTGGAGCGACTGCGGCGCCGACGCGAGGGCTGACGACGCCCGACCGCTCGGCCCGGTCACGGGCGGGGCGGCCGCGAGACGACAACAGCACACGGTAAGAACCGCGAAGGCCACCTTTCCTGCGCCAGCCGCAGGGAAAGGTGGCCTTCACTTGCACAGGAAAAGCGGCCTTCGCGGTTACCGGAACGGATAGCTGGCGTGGATGCGGAATCCGCCGTCGTCTGTGGACGCGCTCTCGAACGTGCCGCCCAGCAGCTTGGCCCGCTCGGCGAGCCCGGCGAGCCCGTAACCCCCGCCGCGAGGCAGAGCGACGTTGCGGCGTGACTTGGGCTTGTCGTTGCGCACGTCGACGGACACGGTGTCGCACGTCGCGGACACGTGGACGAACGCCGTGGCACCGGGTGCGTGCTTGCGGACGTTGGTGATGCCCTCCTGCACCGTCCGGTAGGCCGCGGCGGACACCGGGGCGGGCAGGTCCGCGGGCACGTTCTCCATCGTCAGCCGCACCGGAACTCCCGCGTGGTGTACGAGTTCGTCGAGATCACGCAGGTCCGCCTGCACAGCCATGTCGGCCCCCGACCGCAGCACACCCACGAGCCCTCGGAGTTCTTCCAGGGTGCGGGTGCTGAGAGTGCGGATCGTGTCGGCGGTCTCCTTGGCCTGGGTGTCGACCTTCGCCGCCGACAGCACGCCCGCCTGCATGGCGATGAGCGTGATGTCGTGGGACACGACGTCGTGCATTTCTCTCGCGAGCCGGGCTCGTTCCTCCGCGCGCACGGCCTGCGCGTGGAGTTGCCGTTCCCGGTCCCGGCTCGCCGCGAGTTCCGCCAGCCGGGCGGCCAGTTCCCATCTCGCCGCGATCAGCAGGCCGATCGCGACGGGCATCCCGGCCACGATGACCCCGTACATGGCGTCGAGGACGTGGATCCGCCAATTGAGTTCGAGGAAGTCCGACATGGGCCAGAGGAAGAACCGGCAGAGCCACACCAGCCCGGCGCCGACCCACATGTGCCAGTGGAACTGCTTACGAAGTGCGAGCGAGCCCAGCGCGAGCATGGCCGCCAGCTGCGCCCAGCCGGCGAAGAAGCCGGGAACCGCCAGCAGGACGGTGGTGAACGGCAGCCGGCGGCGCAGCAGGAGCGCCAGGCAGCTCGCCGCCGACAGCCAGATCGGGTACGACGGAGCGTCGTCGGGAATCACCAGCCACACGTCGAGTACTGCGAAGACGACGAACACGACGTCCATTGCCGCGGCGGTGAGGGCCGGGTGTCTCGAGCGTGCGCGCGACCGGCTGGAGAGTGCGGTGGTGTGTTCCCGCGGTGGGTCGGCGGTCCCCGAGCCAGGACCGCCGACCGGGACCCCGGCGAGGGAGATTCCCTGTGTGGTCATTGGTTGCGACCTCTCGATTGTGTGGACTCGATACTGAGAGGTTTCTGTGAGTGGTCACGGAGCGCAACCCTTTGACCGTGTGCGGTTGCAACGAAACGTGGAGGACCCACTATATCGGGTTACCGCCACGTTTCGTTTCACTCTGAGTGTGGCTGGATCTTCCCGGCGGCGGCACGGTCGATCAACCACACCGTGCGTTGCTTGCCCCGGGCGCCCGCCACCGGAAGGCTCACCGGGTCGGCGCCGCCGAGGGCGAGGGCGACCGCGTCGGCCTTGGCCTCGCCGGCGGTCAGCAACCACACCTCCTCGGCGGCGCGGATGGCGGGCAACGTCAACGACAGCCGCGTCGGTGGCGGCTTCGGGCAGTCCCGTACGGGGACGACCGCCGACCGCTCCTCCCGCACCTCGGCGGTGTCCGGGAACAGGGAGGCCGTGTGCCCCTCCCCGCCGAGCCCGAGGAGCAGCACGTCGAAGGACGGCACCTGGGCCGCGCTGGTGGCCGTGTCGGCCGACCGGGCCGCCGCGGCGAGGGCTTCCGCGTAGGCGGCGGCGGCCGCGTCCGGGTCGTCGCCGAACGGGCCGTCGGACGCGGTCATGGCGTGGACGCGCTCCTCGTCCACGGGCACGTGGTCCAACAGCGCCGTGCGTGCCTGCTTCTCGTTGCGCTCGTCGTCGTCGGCGGGCACGAAGCGTTCGTCGCCCCAGTAGACGTCCAGCGCCGACCAGTCCACGGCGTCGCGCGCCGGGCTGCGGCGCACCTGGTCGAGAACGGCGATCCCCATGCCGCCGCCCGTGAGGACGACGGACGCCGAGCCCTTGCGCGCCTGTACGTCCGCGAGGGTGGCGATCAGTCGCGCCGCCGCCGCGGCGGCGAGGACGTCCTGGTCGGGATGCACGACCACCGTCGGATCGGACACGGTGGGATCGAAAGCAGTGCTCATGCCGCTAGGCCTCCGCCTCTGCGTCGGTCGATGTGGACGTGGCGGGCGCGGCCTTCGCCGCCGTCTTCCGGCTGCCGCGCGCGGTCGCGCCCGTGTTCTTCCTCGTGGTCCTCGTGGTCCCGGTCCTGGACCCGGAGGCCCCTGTGGACGTCTTCGCCGCCGTGGACGACCTCGCGGGTTTGCGTGCGGCGGAGAACTTGGTGAGGCCGCGCAGCGCGGCCTCGTAGACCTCGTCCGGGTCGAGCCTGCGCAGCTCCTCGATGAGGCAGTCCTTGTTGTCCCGCCGGTGCAGGGAAACACGCCGAGTCGGTTGTCCCGGCTGGGTCAGGGTGCCGGTCTTGCCGTCCGGCCGGTGCAGCTCGATGGGCCCCGACGGCCGGTCGAGACGCACCGCGACGATGCCCTGCGCCTCGGTGGTCTTGATGCGTTTCACCGGCACGTTGAGGTATTCCGCGAGCCAGCCCGCGAGCAGCTCCGTCGACGGGGAGTCCGCCTCGCCGGTGACCGACGCTCCGGTGATCGGCTCGAACGGCGGGAGGTCGAGCGCCGACACCAGCTGTGCCCGCCAGTTGGTGAGCCGGGTCCAGGCCAGATCCGTGTCACCATCCACATAGGACTTGCTCCGGGCGGTCAGTGCACGGATCGGGTTGGTCTCCGCGGCCGAGTCGGTGATCCGACGCTGCGCGAGCTGACCCAGCTGGTCCTTCGACGGCGCCTTCGGCCCCTTGCCCGGCCACCACGTGACGGTCGGCGTGTCGGGCAGCAGCAGCGGAACCACCGCACTCCTGCCCTGGTTCGCGAGCGCCCCGTACAGGCGCAACACGATGACGTCGCTCGCGCCCGCGTCGCCGCCCACCCGGATCTGACCGTCGATGCGCGGGGCGGCCGTGCGCGCGCCCTTGGCGACCACGATCACGCGCGACGGATGTTCCCGGCTCGCCTCGTTCGCGGCGTCGATGGCGTCCTCGAGCTGGTCGTCGTCCTCCGCGGCGATGACCAGCGTCAGCACTCGGCCCAGCGCCACCGCCCCGCCACGCTCACGGATCTCGACGAGCTTCTTGTTCAACTGCGACGTCGTCGTCGACGGCAGATCGATGATCATCGGAATCTCCTGTGTTGATCCGCGCTCGCCAGGTCAGCGTCCCTTACGGACGCCTCCAGTGTTCTGCGGGACGCCCGCACCCGGTCGGCGTCCGTGAGGGCCAAACGAGCGTCCCTTACGGACGCCTCCAGTGTTCTGCGGGACGCCCGCACCCGGTCGGCGTCCGTGAGGGCCAAACGAGCGTCCCTCACGGACGCCTCCAGTGCCGGCCCGTGCGTTCCAGCATCGCCTCCGCCGACGGCGGCCCCCACGAACCCGGCTCGTACGGTTCCGGCGTACCGAGCTTCGCCCAGTGCTCCAGCACCGGATCGAGGATCCGCCACGACAGCTCGACCTCCTCGTTGCCGGGGAACAACGACGGTTCGCCCAGCAGCACGTCGAGGATCAGCCGCTCGTAGGCCTCGGGCGAGCTCTCGGTGAACGCGTGCCCGTAGCCGAAGTCCATCGTGACGTCGCGGACCTCCATCGTGGTGCCCGGGACCTTCGACCCGAAGCGCATCGTGACGCCCTCGTCGGGCTGCACCCGGATCACCAGGGCGTTCTCGCCGAGCTCCTCGGTGGACGTCGAGTCGAACGGCAGGTGCGGTGCCCGCTTGAACACCACGGCGACCTCGGTGACCCGGCGGCCCAGCCGCTTGCCGGTACGCAGGTAGAACGGCACGCCCGCCCAGCGGCGGTTGCGCACCTCCAGGGTCACGGCCGCGTACGTCTCGGTGGTCGAGTCCTTGGAGAAGCCCTGCTCCTGGTGCAGGCCCGGCACCTTCTTGCCGCCCTGCCAGCCCCCGGTGTACTGGCCGCGTGCCGTCGTCTCGTCGAACGGGCCCACGGCCGTCGTCGCCCCCAGGACCTTCACCTTCTCGGCGCGCAGAGCCTTCGGCTCGAACGACACCGGCTCCTCCATCGCCGTGAGGGCGAGCAACTGCAGCAGGTGGTTCTGGATGACGTCCCGCGCCGCCCCGATGCCCTCGTAGTAGCCCGCGCGACCGCCGAGGCCGATGTCCTCGGCCATGGTGATCTGCACGTGGTCGACGTAGTGCGCGTTCCAGATCGGCTCGAACAGCTGGTTCGCGAACCGCAGCGCCAGGATGTTCTGCACCGTCTCCTTGCCGAGGTAGTGGTCGATGCGGAACACCGACTCCTCGGGGAAGACGTCATTGACGACGGCGTTCAGTTCCATCGCGCTCGCGAGGTCGTGCCCGAACGGCTTCTCCACGACGACCCGCCGCCAGACGTCCTCACTGGACTGCGCGAGACCGCAGCGGGCGAGCTGCTTGGTCACCACCGGGAACGCCCACGGCGGGATGGAGAGGTAGAACGCGGTGTTGCCGCCGGTTCCCCGCTGCTCGGTCAGCTCCGTCACGGTCTGGGCGAGCTGGTCGAACGCGGCGTCGTCGTCGAACGAACCCTGGACGAACCGGATGCCCTCGGCCAGTCGTTCCCACACCGACTCGCGAAAGGGGGTGCGCGCGTGCTCGGCGACGGCGTCGTGCACCTGTTGGCCGAAGTCCTGGTGCTCCCATTCCCGGCGCGCGAAACCGATGAGCGAGAAGCCCGCGGGCAACAGGCCCCGGTTCGCGAGGTCGTAGATCGCCGGCATGAGCTTCTTCCGCGACAGGTCCCCCGTGACGCCGAAGATCACCAGGCTCGACGGCCCGGCGATCCTCGGCAGTCTCTTGTCGCGGGGGTCCCGCAGCGGGTTGGTCCAACCTTGCCTCATCGAGTGAGCTCCTGTACGGCTCGGACCACGTCCGCGAGGCCCGCCGCCCGGTCGGTGAGATGCAGTCGGAGCACGGGCCTGCCCGTGTCGGCCAGCACCTGCCCGTCACCGAGCGCCTGGGCCAGCTGCAACGTGCTGAGGGTGTACGGGCGGCCGGGCACCGGCACGTCCGCCTCGACCGCCCCCGTGATCTGGAGGAAGCTGCCGTTGCGGTGACCGCCCTTGTGGTACTGCCCCGTGGAGTGCAGGAATCGGGGGCCCCAGCCGAACGTCGTCTGCCGCCCGGTTCGCCGGGCGAGCTCGCCGCGCAGCAGGGTGGCGGACGCGTCGTCGAGCCGGTCGAGATACGCCTGCACGGCGAGGTAGCCGTTCTCGGCGACGCCGTCGACGAACTCCCGCAGCACCTGCGAGAGCGTGCCCGTGGCGGCGCTGTCGCCCACCGGGCCGTACACCTCCACCGCGCCGATCACGGCCGACGGCTCCTCGGTGCCCGTGAGCGCCTGCGGGTTGTCGAGCAACGCGCGGGCGGCCTTCTTCGCCGCCTCCACGTCGGGCTGGTCGAACGGGTTGATGCCGAGCAGCCTGCCCGCCACCGCCACGGCGTACTCCCAGAGCAGGAATTGTGCGCCGAGCGGGCCGGAGGTCGCGATCGCCGCACCCTCGACGGACGGGCCCACGGCCACCGTGGTGGCGTCGGTGCCCGCGTCGGCGAAACCGGGCGCGGTGGGCGATTCGACGACCACGGGCAGCAGGCCGGTGCCCTCCTTGCCGGTCGACTCGGCGATGAGCTGCTCGGCCCAGTCACCGAAACCCGCGATACCGGATCCGGTGTCGGCGAGGACGACCTTCTCGGCACCGTTCTCGTGTGCCGCCGCGAGGGCGGCGGCCAGGCGGAGCGCCGGGTTGTCCGGGGAGTCGGCGGACAGCGTCTCCGCCGCGCCGGCGGCCTGGTCGAGCAGCCGGGCGACGTCCGCGCCGGCCAGTCCCGCGGGCACCAGGCCGAACGCCGTCAGCGCGGAGTAGCGACCTCCGACGTGCGGGTCGGCCTGGAACACCTTGCGGTAGCCCTCGGATTCGGCGAGGTCCGCCAGCGGCGAGCCCGGGTCGGTCACGACGACCATCCGCCGAGCCGGGTCGATCCCGGCGTCGGCGAAGGCCTTGGCGAAGATGCGCCGGTGGCTGTCGGTCTCCACGGTCGTGCCGGACTTCGACGACACCACGAGCACCGTGCGCTCCAGGTCGCCCTCGAGCGCGTCGGCGACCTGGCCCGCGTCGGTGGTGTCCAGCACGGTCAGCGCCACGCCCTCCGTACCGGTGATCACCTCCGGCGCGAGCGACGAGCCGCCCATCCCGGCGAGCACGACCCGGTCGATGCCCTCGGAACGCAGGTCCGTGCGCAGCGCCTCGATCTCGCCGATCAGCGGACGCGAGCTCTTGTGCAGCGTCGTCCACGACAGGCGGATCGACGCCTCCGGCTCGGCCCGCTCGCCCCACAGCGTGGGGTCCTGCGCGGTGAGCGCGCTCGCCACGCGGTCGGCGACGAGCTGGTCCAGCAGCGAACGTGCCGCCTGAGTCAGGGCGGCGTCGGTGATGTCGACCGTCGTCCGTTCGGCCATCAGCTCTGCGCCTTCGCCGAGTCCAGCTGGCCCCGCACGGTGTCGAGCAGCTCGGCCCACGACTTGTCGAACTTCTCCACACCCTCGTCCTCCAGCGTGCGGAAGACGTCGCTGACGTCGATGCCGACCTCGGCGAGCCGGTCGAACACCTGCTGTGCCTCCAGCGCCGTGCCGGTCACGGTGTCGTCCTGGATGTCGGCGTGGTCGGCCGCGGCCTCCAGGGTCTTCTCCGGCATCGTGTTGACCGTGCCCGCGACGACGAGCTGGTCCACGTAGCGCGTGTCCGAGTAGTCCGGGTTCTTCACCCCGGTGGACGCCCACAGGGGACGCTGGGGCTTGGCGCCGGCCTTCTTGAGTGCCGCCCAGCGTTCGCTCGCGAAGAGCTCCAGGTAGGCGGCGTAGGCGAGGCGGGCGTTGGCGATCGCGGCCTCACCGCGCAGGGCCAGTGCCTCGTCGGTGCCGATGGCCTCCAGCCGCTTGTCCACCTCGCTGTCGACCCGCGAGACGAAGAACGACGCCACGGACTCGATCTGCGACAGGTCGTGGCCGTTGGCCTTGGCCTGCTCCAGCCCGCTGAAGAAGGCCTCGATGACGGCGCGGTAGCGCTCCACCGAGAAGATCAGGGTGACGTTGACGCTGATGCCGTCGGCGAGGGTGCGCGTGATCGCGGGCAGGCCCTGTTCGGTGGCCGGGATCTTGACGAAGATGTTGGGCCGGTCGACGGTCTTCCACAGCTCCTCGGCCTCGGCCACGGTCTTGTCCGTGTCCCGTGCCAGACCCGGGTCGACCTCGATCGACACCCGGCCGTCGACGCCGTCCGTGGCGGTGTAGACGTCGCGGAAGAGGTCCGCGGCCTCGCGTACGTCGCTGGTGGTCAGCTCCCGCACGGCGGCGTGGACGTCCGCACCGCGCGCGGCGAGCTCACGGATCTGCTCGTCGTACGCCTCGCCCTTCGACAGGGCGCCCGCGAAGATCGTCGGGTTGGTGGTGACCCCGACGACGTGCTTGTCGCGGATCAGTTCTGCGAGGTTGCCGGAGCGCAGCCGCTCGCGCGACAGGTCGTCGAGCCAGATCGACACTCCTGCCTCGGACAGCTGGGCCAGCCTGTCGGTGTTGCCCATGACGTCATCCCTTTCCACGTGTCGACTCACTCGGGGTGGGGGCGTCGCGTCGTGTCCGCGACGCCCCCACCGCCGGGTTGTGCGTGCCGCGACGTCAGCGCTTGGCCAGCGAGCGGCGAGCCGCGGCCACCACGGCCTCGGCGGTGATCCCGAACTTCTCGTACAGCGTCTTGTAGTCGGCCGAGGCGCCGAAGTGCTCGATCGAGACGATCTCGCCCGCGTCGCCCACGAACCGGTGCCACGGCTGCGCCACACCGGCCTCGACGGCGACCCGAGCCTTGACGGTCGGCGGGATGACCGCGTCGCGGTACTCGGCGTCCTGCTGGTCGAACCACTCGACGCACGGCATGGAGACCACGCTGGTGGGCGTGCCGTCGGCCTCGAGCGTCTTGCGGGCCTCGACGGCGAGCTGCACCTCCGACCCCGTCGCGATCAGCACGACCTCGGGGGAGCCGTTGGAGGCCTCGGCCAGCACGTAACCGCCCTTGGCCACGCCCTCGGCGTCGGTGCCCTCCAGCACCGGCACGTTCTGGCGGGTCAGCGCGAGCCCCGTGGGAGCCTCGATGTCCTCCAGCGCCGCCTTCCACGCCGCCGCCGTCTCGTTGGCGTCGGCGGGGCGCACGACGTTCAGGCCCGGGATCGCGCGCAGCGAGGCGAGCTGCTCGATGGGCTGGTGCGTCGGGCCGTCCTCACCGAGACCGATCGAGTCGTGCGTCCACACGTACACCACGGGCGCCTTCATCAGGGCGGCGAGGCGGACGGACGGCCGCATGTAGTCGCTGAAGATGAGGAACGTGGCGCCGTAGGGGCGGGTGCCGCCGTGCAGGGCGATGCCGTTGAGGATCGCGCCCATCGCGTGCTCGCGGACACCGAAGTGCAGGTTCCGGCCGTACGGGTGGGCGGTGAACATGTCCGTCGACGCGCTCTCCGGCCCGAACGAGTCGGAGTTCTTGATGAGCGTGTTGTTGCTCTCGGCCAGGTCGGCCGAGCCGCCCCACAGCTCCGGCAGCACGTCGCCGATGGCGTTGAGCACCTCACCGGAGGCCTTGCGGGTCGCGATGCCCTTGGCGTCCGGCTCCCAGCTCGGGAGCTTCTCGTCCCACCCGGCGGGCAGGGTCCGCGTGCGGAGGCGGTCGGCCAGTTCCTTGCGCTCCGGGTTGGCCTGCGCCCACGCGTCGAAGGCCTGCTGCCACTTCTCCCGCTCGGCCTTGGCGCGCTCGCCGACCTTGCGGGTGTGGGCCAGGACCTCGTCGTCGATGTGGAAGTCGACCTCGGGGTCGAAGCCCAGGGCCTCCTTCACGGCCGCGACCTCGTCGGCACCGAGCGCGGCGCCGTGGGCCTTGCCGGTGTTCATCTTCGTCGGCGCGGGATAGCCGATGACGGTGCGCAGCAGGATGAACGAGGGGCGCGTGGTCTCCGCCTTCGCGGCCTCGACGGCCTTCTCGAACGCGACGACGTCCTCGCCGCCGTCGACGACCTGCACGTGCCAGCCGTACGCCTCGTAGCGCTTGGCGGTGTCCTCCGACAGCGCGATCGCGGTGTCGTCCTCGATGGAGATCTTGTTGTCGTCGTAGATGACGACGAGGTTGCCGAGCTCCTGCCGACCCGCGATCGAGGAGGCCTCGGAGGTGACGCCCTCCTCGATGTCGCCGTCCGAGGCGATCACGTAGATGTGGTGGTCGAACGGGCTCTCGCCCTGCGGTGCGTCGGGGTCGAGGAGACCGCGCTCACGCCGCGCCGCCATGGCCATGCCCACCGCGTTGGCCAGCCCCTGGCCGAGCGGTCCGGTGGTGGTCTCCACTCCGGGCGTGTGGCGGTACTCGGGGTGTCCCGGCGTGGCCGAACCCCACTTGCGCAGCTGCTTGAGGTCCTCCATCTCCAGCCCGTAGCCGGCGAGGAAGAGTTGCAGGTACAGCGTGAGGCTGCTGTGTCCGGCCGACAGGACGAAGCGGTCCCTCGCGGGCCACTCGGGGTCGGCCGGGTCGTGGCGCATGATGCGCTGGAAAAGTGAGTACGCCACCGGCGCCAGGCTCATGGCCGTGCCGGGGTGCCCGCTGCCGCAGTGCTCGACGGCATCGGCCGCGAGCACGCGGATCGTGTCCACCGCCCGGGTGTCCAGATCCGACCAGTCGGCCGGGTAGTTCCGGCGCAACAGAGGGTTGTTATCCGTAGGGGCGTTCTCCGACACTGACTCGGCTCCCTGAAGTCTCGCGCGTTGGCTGTTCCTTGCCCGGTTACCCGATCGTCTCGGTCACAGACGATCTTAATCGATCCTGAACCCGGTGTGCCTGCCGTCTCAGTGGACTGGCCTGCATGAATTTCGAGCACTGTGACTCCGGCGACGGGTACCGGCGAATTCGTCGGTCAGCCTAGTCGACGGCGACGCGCCATCGGCGATCACTGACGCGCTGTGCGGGGGCGATCGCGCACGGCGCGTGGCCCATGGTGACGTGGGTCCCGTGCCCGGGTGCCGCCGGGCAAGGCGTGCTTGCGCTCTACTACGATCTGTCAAGGTATCGCGTCCATGCCGACGCAGGGACGAAATCAAGGCACAGGGAGCGAGATGTCGTTGGTGAACGCTGCGCACGGGCGCAGTGAGCACACCAGCGCCGTGCATCCCACTGGCGAGTCGGAAGCTGGTGGCCGGCGAGGTCTGCGTGAGGTCATCGGCGCGTACGCCGCGCTGGCCAAGCCGAGGGTCATCGAGCTCCTGCTCGTGACCACGATTCCCGCGATGTTCCTCGCGGGCCGGGAGTTCCCGTCACCGTGGCTGGTGCTGGCGACTCTCGTCGGCGGAACCATGGCCGCGGGCAGCGCCAATGCGTTGAACTGCGTCATCGACGCCGACATCGACAAGGTGATGAACCGCACCAAGCGGCGCCCGCTCGTGCGGGACTCCGTACCCAGGCGCAACGCGCTGATCTTCGGCGTGGTGCTCGGTCTCGCCTCGTTCGGGTTGCTCTACCTGACGGTGAACCTGCTCGCCGCCATCCTCGCCGTCGTCACGATCCTCTTCTACATCTTCGTCTACACGCTGCTGCTCAAGCGGCGGACACCGCAGAACGTCGTCTGGGGCGGCGCAGCGGGCTGCATGCCGGTGGTCATCGGCTGGGCCGCCGTGACGGGCACGGTGGAGTGGCCCGCGTTCGTGATGTTCGGCGTGATCTTCTTCTGGACCCCGCCGCACACCTGGGCGCTCGCCATGCGTTACCGCGAGGACTACGAGCGGGCGGGCGTGCCGATGCTCCCCGTCGTGGCGACGCCGAAGCACGTCGCCAAGCAGATCGTCGTGTACTCGTGGGTCATGGTCGGCTGGACGCTGTTGCTGGTCCCGGCCACGAGCTGGCTCTACACGGCCTTCGCTGTGCTCACCGGTGCCTGGTTCCTCTTCTACGCGCACCGCCTCTACGCGGCGGTGGCCCGTGGTGAGAAGACGAAGCCGATGTCGTTGTTCCACCGCTCGAACACCTACCTGATGATCGTGTTCGTCGCCCTCGCCGTGGACGCCGCCATCGGGCTGCCGGTGATCGGCCTGCCGTTCTAGACCCCTCGCTCGTCCCGCCGTCCACCGTGTCACCGGATCGGGTGGGGCGGGGAATGGTGCGCGGACCGCGTTCGTTATTCCTGGGCTGTGAGAGTCCCTCGACCGCGAAAGTGGGCTGCTTGTGTCCGTGTCCCCGCAGCGTCGGGAACCCGACAACACCATGACGTTCGATCCGCAGACGGTGAAGCCGAACTCTCGGCTCGACGAGGCCAAGCGCGCCGAGATCACCGCCGAGCAGGCGTACGTCTCGACGCTGTACGAACGCCTCGACGCCGAACGCGAGCTGGCCGACCGCAGGCTCACCGAGGCTCTGCGCAGCTCGGGTGGGCCTCCGCAGGCCGCCGCCGAACGGGAGGCGGCGACCGCCACCTACAGCGATCGGCTCGCCCAGCTCAAGTCCGTGGAGCAGGGGCTGTGCTTCGGCAGGCTCGACTTCGCCGACGGTGATGGCCCGGACGACGAGTCGACGATGTACATCGGCCGGGTCGGGCTGTTCGACGAGAGCGACGACTACCGGCCGCTGTTGATCGACTGGCGGGCGCCCGCCGCGAGGCCGTTCTACCTCGCCACGGCGGCCTCTCCGGAGGGCATCCGGCGCCGCAGGCACATCCGCTCGCTCAGCCGCCGGGTGGTCGGCATCGACGACGAGGTGCTCGACCTCGGTGCCGACGAGCACACCGACCACCTCGGGCTGGCGGGGGAGGCGGCGCTGCTGTCGGCGCTGGAGCGTCGACGCACCGGCGAGATGTCGGACATCGTGTCGACGATCCAGGCGGAGCAGGACCGCATCATCCGCGCCGACATGAACGGGGTCCTGGTGGTGCAGGGCGGGCCGGGCACCGGCAAGACCGCCGTGGCGCTGCATCGCGCCGCCTACCTGCTCTACACGTACCGCAGACAGCTCACCACGCGTGGTGTGCTCGTCGTCGGGCCCAACAGCACCTTCCTGCGCTACATCGGGCAGGTGCTGCCCTCGCTGGGCGAGACGGGTGTCCTGCTCTCGACCATCGGCGAGCTCTTCCCCGGGCTGGCCGCCGCGGGGCTCGACACTCCCGAGGTCGCCGAGATCAAGGGCCGGATCGGCATGGCCGACGTCCTCGCGCAGGCCGTCCGCGACCGCCAGATCGTGCCCGAGACCGTCCTGGAGGTCCCGGTCGAGGGAGGAGAGGTGCTCACCCTCGACCGGCGTACGTGCGAGCGGGCGCGCGCGAAGGCGCGCGAGACGCTGCGCCCCCACAACGTGGCCCGCCGGGTGTTCGTCGACCGGCTCCTCGACGCGCTGGCCGACCAGTCGGTGCGCAGGCTGGAGTCCAGCGTTCTCGACGATCTGCCCGAGGTGCCGCTGGCCGACGACGAGGTGGACAGCGGGCCCATGCTCGACGCGCGGGACTTCGCGACGATCCGCCAGGAGCTCGCCGAGGACGCCGCGGTGCAGGCCGCACTGCAGTCGTTGTGGCCGAAGCTGACGCCGCAGGAGTTGCTGAGCGACCTGCTCACCGACGCCGAACGGCTCGCCTCGGCTGCCCGCGGTGTGCTCACCGAGGAGGAGTGGCGGAGCCTGTTGCGCCGGCCCGGGGCCCTGTGGACCCCCGCCGACGTTCCGCTGCTCGACGAGCTCGCCGAGCTGCTGGGCGAGGACGACACGGAGGCCCGCGCCCGCCGGGAACGGCAGCGTCGCGAGGAGCGCGCTTACGCCGAGGGTGTGCTGCACGTCCTGGAACAGGACGACGAGATCATCGACGAGGAGATCGTGCGGGTGCGCGACGTCCTCGACGCGGAGTTGCTGGCCGAGCGTCAGGAGGCGCGCAGCGACCTGACCGCGGCTCAGCGGGCCGCCCTCGACCGCTCCTGGACGTTCGGTCACGTCATCGTCGACGAGGCCCAGGAACTGTCCGAGATGGACTGGCGGCTGCTCATGCGGCGCTGCCCCAGCCGGTCGATGACGTTGGTGGGGGACGTCTCGCAGACCGGTTCGGCGGCGGGGACGTCGTCGTGGGACCGGGTCCTGCGGCCGTACGTCGGCGACCGCTGGCGGCTGCGGGAACTCACCGTGAACTACCGCACACCCGCCGAGATCATGGACCTCGCCTCCGCCGTCCTGGCCGAGCTCGACGCCGGGCTGTCGGCGCCGAAGTCGGTGCGCGAGTCGGGGGTGCGTCCGTGGCGCCGGTCGAGCTCCCCGGAGGCGCTCGCCGCCGACGTCCGCCGGTGGGTGGACGAGGAACTGGAGGCGCTGACCGCGGAGCGGGGAGGCGGCACGCTGGCGGTGCTGTGCCCCGAGTCCCTGGAAGGGGGCCTGGCGGCCGAGCTGGCGAAGACGCAGGCCACGGCCGGTGTCGACGACACGGGGGACAACCCGAGGGTGTCGGTCCTCACCGTGAGCCGGTCGAAGGGCCTGGAGTTCGACGCCGTGATCGTGGTGGATCCGGAGGGGATCGCCTCGGGGTCGCAGCGTGGGCTCAACGACGTCTACGTGGCGCTGACGCGGGCCACGCAGCGGTTGGGCATCGTCCACACGGGTACGCCGATGCCCGCACTCTCAGGCGAGCAAAGCGCCTCGTCTGCGGCCGGATAGGGTGTCAACCATGCGCAACGCTGGCAAGATCATCACCGTGGCGGCCGTCGCCGCGGCGCTCGCGGCGTGTTCGCCGCCGAACGAGCAGCCTTCGGACCTGCCTCCCGGGGCCGAGCCCACGCCGTCGGAGCAGGCCGCGCAGCCCACGCAGGGCACGCAGCAGCCCCCGACGCAGGGTGAGCAGGACGGTCAGAAGGAGACCTGCACGGCCGAGGACGTCAAGGCCACGCAGTCGTCCGAGGGAGAGGGCTACCAGGTCACCATCCCGAAGGACTGCGCGGAACCGACGGAGCTGCTGACCCGCGACCTGAAGCCCGGCTCGGGTCCCGAGGCCGCCGAGGGCGACGAGCTCGACCTCGACTACACGATCGTCGGTTGGTCCGACGGCGAGGTGAAGGAAAACTCCTTCGGCACCCTCGGCACGCTGAGTGTGCAGCTCGGCGAGGAGCAGGCGGGCTTCGAGGGCTGGAACGAGGCGTTGCAGGGAGCCCGGCAGGGCACGCAGCGCCTGATCGTCGTGCCCGAGACCATGGGCTTCGCCCAGGACGGCGACAACCCGCTGAACGGCGAGACCCTCGTGGTGGTCGCCGAGGTCGTGGACATCGCACCGCAGCAGTGACCCCTCGGGGTCGTGAGTGGACGCGGCGCGGCGCCCGTCCACTCACGACCCGACGTCGTCACGGAAGCAGCAGGACCTTGCCGGTGGTGCGGCGCCCTTCCAGGTCCTCGTGCGCCTTCCGCGCGTCCGACAGGGCATAGCGCCCGCCGATCCGCACCGTCAGCGTGCCCTTGGCCAAGCCGTCGAACAGCTCGCCGACCCGCCACTGGAGCTCCTGGCGGGTCCTCGTGTAGTCGCCGCTCGTCGGGCGGGTGAGGAAGAGCGACCCGCCGCGGTTGAGCCGCTGCGGATCGATGGGCGGGACCGGTCCGCTGGACGCGCCGAACAGCGCCAGCAACCCGCGGGGGCGCAGGCACGTCAGGCTGCCCTCGTAGGTCGAGGCTCCGACGCCGTCGTAGACGACGTCGACTCCCTGCCCGTGCGTGAGCTCGCGCACGGCCTCCACGAAGTCCTGCTCGGTGTAGCGGATCACCTCGTCGGCGCCCGTCTCCCGCGCCAGACGTTCCTTCTCCGGAGTGGAAACCGTCCCGATCACCCGGGCTCCCCGGGCCTTCGCCAGCTGGGTGAGCAGCAACCCGACGCCGCCGGCCGCGGCGTGCACCAGCACGGTCTCGCCCTCCCGCACCGCGTGCGTGGACGAGGTGAGGTAGTGCGCGGTGATGCCCTGCAGCATGACGGCGGCCGCCGTCTCGTCCGCAACGCCCTCGGGGATCCGCACGGCCACGTCCGCGGGCACGAGCGCCCGTGCGGCATAGGCGCCCGGGGAGCCCTGCCAAGCCACGCGGTCGCCCACCGCGACGTCGGTGACCCCGGAACCCACGGCGGCGACCCGGCCCGCCCCTTCCAGCCCGGGCGTGTAGGGCAGGGGGACCGGGTAGATGCCGCTGCGCTGGTAGGTGTCGATGTAGTTCACCCCGGCCGCGGCCACGTCCACCAGAACCTCTCCCGGGCCCGGTTCGGCGATGTCGACGTCGGCGACGTCGAGGACCTCGGGTCCTCCCGTCCGCTCGATGCGGATCGCTGTCACCATGCGTGTCCTCCCTGTGCAGTCGGTGTGATTCGTGGTGTCCACTCAACACGATTCCCGTGAGTGGGTCCGCAGGGCGGTCCGGCGGGGCTACCCTGGACCGTGCGCCGTGTCTCATCCCCGCGCTGAACGGGAATCTCGCGCGCCGTCGTGGCGCTGATTCTGACCGTGGTACTGCCTGTCGCTCTCGGCTTCGTGGCGGCCTTCCTCTTCGCCGCCTCGGCAGCTCTGCAACGCCGTGCGGTGTTGCGGGCCGCCGACTCCGATGCCGACCACCGGGCCAGTACCCACCGGCTTCCCGTGTTGTGGCTGTTCCGGCGTTTGCTGCGGCAGCGGGTGTGGCTGGCCGGATGGACCACGAACCTCGCCGGGTTCGCGTCCCAGGCCGCCGCCCTGCACTTCGGTTCCGTGGCGCTGGTGCAGCCGCTGTTGGTCACCCAGCTGCTGTTCGCCCTGCCGATGGCGTCGGCGGCGATCCGGCAGTGGCCTCCGCTGCGGGACTGGTTGGCCGCGCTCGCCATCAGCGGCGGTGTCGCGCTGTTCCTCTCCGTGGAGGGGGCGGCACCGTTGGAGGGCGAGGCCGACCGCACGCGGCTCGTGATCGCGGTCCTGGTGGCCGCGCTCACGATCGTCACGTTGTTGCAGATCGCCCAACGGCGGCGACCGATGGCGTACAGCGCGCTCGTCGCCTCGTGTGCCGGCATCTGCTACGCCATGAGCGCCGCGATGATGAAGCTCACAACCGACAGCCTGGTGAACGACGGTGTGGTGGCCACGGCCACGGACTGGCCCGGCTACCTGCTCGCCGTCACCACGTTCTCGGGACTGGTCCTCGGCCACCAGGCCTACGGATCGGGTTCGCTGTCGGTGGCGGTGGCCGTGATGTCCACGGTGAATCCGTGCGTGAGCTTCACGATCGGACTACTGGTGTTCGACGCGGTGCCCTCGACGGAACCCGGACCGCTGGCCGCCGTGGCCGTGGCCGGTGCGCTGCTCGTCGCCGGTGCCTTCGGGCTGTCGCACTCGCCTGCGGTTCGGACGGAGACCCGAAGCACTGCAGTACACGGCGTTTACCCCATTCGGGGTAACGTTTAGGACACGACGCCGGTCTGTGGGTCATCCTGACGGAGGACCTGTTCGCCTGGTGTCGCGCCGCCCCCCCCCGGCCTGGCCCCGACCCGAAAGAAACACCATCGTGCCCACCACCGTTTCGCCGCCGTCCCACGAACGGCATCTGCTGATCGAGATTCCGCACCTGCGGGCCACCATCACCCGCGCGGTCGTGCTGGCGCTCGAGACCGCGGTCGTGCCCACGCTGCTGTTCATGCTGCTGCTGAACCTGGCGGGCCTCGTCCCCGGACTGCTGGCCGTCCTCGGCTGGAGCGCTTTCGTCGTCGGTCTGCGCAGGCTGATGCGTCGCGAGGTGCCGCACACGCTCCTGCTGGCCACGGGCATGCTCGTCGCCAGAGCGATCGTCGCCCTCATCACGTCGAGTGCGGTCGTGTACGTGCTCCAACCCGTCGTCGGTTCCGTGCTGATGTTCATGCTGTTCGTCGGCAGCGCGGTGCTCGGCAAACCCATCACGGAGCGGCTGGCCCGGGACTTCGTGCACCTGCCCACCGAGCTGTTCGCCAACCGGCGGGTGAAGAAGGTGTTCGTCAACGTCGCGCTCATGTGGGGCGGGTCGCGCCTGCTCGACGCGGCGATGACGCTCGGCTTCCTGCAGTGGGGTGTCGACGCGGGTCTGTTCTCCCGCGGCGTGCTGAGCGGACTCCTGACGGCCCTCACCATCGCGGTGTGCGCGGCACACGGGTGGCGCAAGCTGCGCTCGCTGCCGGGCGTGACGTTGCGGCTGAGCCGCAAGCCCGAACCCGCCGCGGCGCCCGTTCCCGCCTGAGCAGCGCTTCTCGGGGCGTCACTCTCCCGTTCGCGAGCGAGCGCACCGGCGCTCACCACGTGGTATACGGAAAGTGTGCTCACAGCAGGGTCGGTGACGAGCACCACCCGGAGAGCGACCGGCCGGCAGCGAAGCCGGCATCCGAGGTGGTGGGTCGAACTCCTGCTCGGACTCGCGCTCTTCGGCGTCTACGCCGCGTTGGGCGCCCTACCGCTGCCCGGGCACGACCGGCGCGCTCTCGTCAACGGCGAGAGCATCCTCGACCTCGAAGCCGCCCTGCGCGTCGACTTCGAGAAAGCCGTCAACCACTGGCTGGCCGACCAGGGCTGGCTCACCGTCGTGGCGAACTACGAGTACGCGTTCAGCTACCTCGCCGTCACGCTCGCGACGCTGGTGTGGCTGTACCGCCGCCGACCCGAGCACTACGGGTGGGGGCGCGACGCGTTCGTCGTGCTCAATCTCGTCGCGATCCTGTGCTTCTGGCTGTACCCGGTGGCTCCTCCTCGCCTGCTGCCCGACGCGGGGTTCGTGGACACGGTGCGGGTGGGCGGAACCTGGGGCTCGTGGGGCTCGCCCATGGTGGAGGGCGCCAACCAGCTTGCCGCCATGCCCTCGCTGCACATCGGCTGGGCGTTCTGGGCGTCGGTGGCGCTCGCGCGCGCCGCGGCGCCGCGCTGGGCGCAGACCGCCAGCGCGGCGCACGTGGCGGTGACGTTCGCGGTCATCGTCGCCACGGGCAACCACTACTGGCTGGACGCCGTCGGCGGCGTGGCCGTGGTGTGGCTGGGCGTCGTCGGCGCCGCTGCCTGGAGTGTCGTGCGGTCGACGCACGGCGGGCCGGTGATCTGGACCGCTTCCGAAGGGCGGAGACTGTGGCGTACCCGTCAGTACTCCTACACTGACGCCGTGACTGAGACCGCAGCCGACGCCACCACTCCCGCCCCCGTGAAGCCCGCGCAGCTGGCCGCCGCCCGCGCGTTCGTCGCCGACCACGGCAAGCCCGTGAAGGCCGTCGTGCAGCGCATCGGGCGCGCCGGTGCCCGGGTCGTACTCGTGGGCGACGACGGCGCCCTCGGGGACGTCGTGGTGCCGAGCGTCGAGACGGGCGAGGCCCTGATCGAGGCCGTCGACGGTGTGGAGGCCGCCGAGTGGGACGCCGAGACGGTGGGCGCCACCGTGATCGGCGCCGAGCACCGCAGGCGGATGGCGGGTCCACTCGCTCGCCGATGACCGCTCGGGTGCTGTTCGCCGGCTGTCGGCGGGTGCCCGAGGGGACGGGTGACGAGTGACGAGGACGCCGTCGTGCGGGCTCTCACCGACGCCGGGGCGCCGACCCGCTGGGCCGTGTGGGACGACCCGACCGTCGACTTCGCCGCGGCCGAGCTGGTCGTGCTGCGGGCGACGTGGGACTACTCGCAGCGCAGAGACGAGTTCCTCGCGTGGTGCGACACGGTGCCGCGTCTGCGGAACGCCGCTCGGGTCGTGCGCTGGAACACCGACAAGCGCTACCTGCTCGACCTGGCCGCCGCGGGGTTGCCGATCGTGCCCACCGCGCTGGTGGAGGTCGGAGCGGGCGCACACTGGGCTGGCCGCCGCGCCGGGCGGCCCGCCCGCCGGTGCCGAGGAACTCGCCCCGGCCGAGCCGAGTCGCCAGTACCGGGCGTTGGCCGAGGACACCCTGGAGGCGAGCGCCGAACTGCTCGGTGTGGCGCCCGCCGACCTCCTGTATGCGCGGGTGGACGTCGTGACCGGCGACGACGGGCGCCCCGTGCTCCTCGAACTGGAGTTGACGGAGCCGTACCTGGGTTTCACCCACGCCGACCCCGCCGCTCCGTCGCGGCTCGCCTCCGCGGTCCTCGACCAGCTCGGCAGACCCGCTCGCTACGCGACGCGCTTGGCCGCGAGCCGCTCCGGCTTCGGCCAGCGCACGTTGTGGGCCCAGCCGAGCTTCTCGAACATCCAGATCAACCGCGCGGAGATGTCGACCTGCCCGCGCAGCACGCCGTGCCGGGCGCACGTCGGATCCGCGTGGTGGCTGTTGTGCCACGACTCGCCCATCGACAGGATCGCCAGCGGCCAGAAGTTGGCCGCCTTGTCCCGGCTGGCGAACGGCCGCTCGCCCACCATGTGGCAGATCGAGTTCACCGACCACGTCACGTGGTGCGAGAACGCGATGCGCACCAGACCGGCCCAGAAGAACGCGGTGACCGCGCCCCACCACGACCACGTGATGAGCCCGCCCAGCAGAGCGGGCAGACCCAGGCTCGCCACGATCCACAGCCAGAAGTACTTGTTCACGACCTGAAGGTCCTTGTCCGACAACAGGTCGGGCGCGAACCGCTCGTAGTTCGTCACCTCACGCCGGAACATCCAGCCCATGTGCGCGTGCCAGAAGCCGCGGAGCAGGGCCATCGGCGAGGTGCCGAACAGCCACGGCGAGTGGGGGTCGCCCTCCTTGTCGGCGAACGCGTGGTGCCTGCGGTGGCTCGCCACCCAGAAGATGACCGAGCCCTGCACGGCCATGCTGCCGGTGATCGCGAGTGCGATCCGCAGTGCGCGGTTGGTCTTGAAGGCGCCGTGCGTGAAGTACCGGTGGTACCCGACCGTCACGCCCAGGGTGCCGACCGTGTAGAAGACCGCGGCGAGGATGAGGTCGAGCCAGGTGATCCCCCACCCCCAGGCGAAGGGAATCGCGACGACGAGGGCCACGAACGGGATCAGGAGGAACGCCTTCAGCACGATCATCTGTGCGGTGGTGCGCTCTGCCCCGACGAGGGGCTTCGGGCCGGGTTGGCGTTCGTCGCGCGCTTGTACGGTGCTGCTGCTCATCGTGTGCTAGTGACCTCGCATCGCAAAGAAGGGAGAACGGGCAGAAAAGGGATCCCGAACTCAGTGCAGCACAGCGTAGCGGCGATCGCATGCGGACCGAAGACCGTGCTGCGGCGACCCGGGAAAGCGCGTCTGAACAGCGAAAATCAGGCGGCGCCGACGGTGTTGCGCGGGGTCGCCGGAGCGGCACTCACGACCGGGCCACGATCCCGGGTGACGCACCACAGGGCGGCGGTCGCGGCGATCACCAGCATCGAGCCGAGGACGTGCAGCGACACGAGGGGCTCGGGGATGCCGAGTCGGTACTGGACGACGCCGAGCACGCCCTGGGCGACGGCGATGGCCCACACGAGGGCGTACGGCGTCCAGAGTTGCTTCTCGACCCGGGCCCGGTACCACTGGAAGCCCAGGACGATCAGCAGGGCGAGGAACACGTACAGGAACACGGCGTGGACGAGCGTCAGCGTCTCGATCGGGGCGTCCAGGCGCTCGACGTCCGGATCGCCGCCGTGCGGGCCTGCGCCGGTGACCACGGTGCCCGCGACGATGAGCCCCGCCAGGGACACCACGAGGCCGCCGAGGACGGGACGGCTGGCGCGCGGGACACGCGGCGTCGGAGGCTCGTCACCCTCGTTGAACGCGCGCAGGAGGACGACCGCCATCCACACCAGGGCGGCCGACGGCAGGAAGTGCAGTGCGACGGTCCACCAGAGCAGGTCGGCGAGCACGGTGATGCCACCGATCACCGCCTGCGCGACGACGCCCAGGGGCATGATCCACGCCAGCCGGACGAGCCGCTTGCGGCTCGGGTGGTCGAGGTAGACCCGCCACGCCGCGAGGACGCACAGCGCCGCGACGATCACGACCACGATGGTGAGCAGGCGGTTGCCGTACTCGATCCATTGGTTCAGCGTCGCGTACTCGGGGTGTTCGACCGGGACCATGCTGCCGGGGAAGCACTGCGGCCACGTGGGGCAGCCGAGTCCGGAGCCGGTGACCCGCACGATCGAGCCTGTCAGTCCGATGCCGGCCTGGGTGACGATGGCGGCGATGGCGAGGGCTCGTTGGAGCCGGTGCGACGGGTACGGCAGGCGGCCGACGAGCGAAGACAACTGCACGGCCCCAGAGTATTACTACCGCGCGTAGCGCGGCCCTGGAGGGTCGTGGTGGGCGGTCCTGCGTACGGGAACCGCGGACACGCGTGCGTGACCCGCGGACACGCGTGCGTGGGGCGCGGACACGATGCTCGGGGTCAGGTGAGCTTCGTCGTGCGGGTCGCGAGGGCGGTGGCCGCGACGGCCCACGCGGCGAGGACCGCCACGGGAGGCCAGGCGAGGACGCCGTCGGCGAAGGCCGACTGCAGTCCGTCGGCCAGGGCGCCCGACGGCAGGTAGGGCACCACGGCGGCCAGCGGCCCGGGCAGATTGTCGGGGCCGATCACGATGCCGCCCGCGAGCAGCAGCACGAACCACACGATGTTGGCCAGCGCGAGGACGGCCTCGGCCCGCAACGCGCCACCGAGGAGCACACCGAGCGCGCCGAACGCGACCGTTCCGGTCACGAGCAGCAGCAGGGCGCCCGCGAGTCCGGAACCGGTGGGCGACCAGCCGAGCGCCAGCGCGGTGCCACCGAGCACCACGACCTGCACGGCCACGACGACCAACGCCGCGACGAGCTTGCCCAGCACGAGCAGCCAGCGCGGCAGCGCGGTCGCGGCGAGGCGCTTCAGCACCCCGTAGCGGCGGTCGAAGCCCAGCGCGATGGCCTGCCCGGTGAACGCCGAGGACATCACGGCGAGCGCGAGGATGCGCGGTGCCACCCAGTCGACCCGCTGGGTGACGTCGTCGGGGACGGGCACGACGTCCAGGACACTCATGCCCACGAGCAGCGCCAGCGGGATCAGCAGTGTGAGCAGGATCTGCTCGCCGTGGCGCAGGGTGAGGCCGATCTCCGTGCGGGCGTGCGTGAACAGCATCGTGGGAATGCGGCCGCGGCCCGGCGCCGGGGTGAAGGTGCCGGGTTCGAAGCGCGGTCGGCCTGTGGCTCGCGTGGTGCTCACGCCCGTAGCTCCCGTCCGGTGAGTTCGAGGAAGACTTCCTCCAGGTCACGCTTGCCGACGTGCAGTTCCTCGGCGAGTACGCCCTGCTGGGCGCACCACGACGTGACGGTGGAGATCACCTGGGGGTCGACGGGGCCGCACACGCGGTACGACCCCGGGGAGGATTCCTTGACGAGGTAGCCCTCGGGCAGCGCCGCGGCGAGCAGGTCGGTGTCGAGGTCGGGGCGGGCTTTGAAGCGCAGTTGTGCGTCGTCGGCGTGCTCGGAGGTGAGGGTGGTGGGGGAGCCGGAGGCGATGACCCGCCCGCCGTCGACGATCACGACGGTGTCGGCCAACGTCTCGGCCTCCTCCATGAAGTGGGTGGTGAGCAACACGCTCACGCCGTCGTCGCGCAGGGCGGCGAGCAGATCCCACACCAGGCGGCGGGCCTGCGGGTCCATGCCGGCGGTGGGCTCGTCCAGGAAGACCAGCTCGGGGCGTCCCACGAGCGCGCACGCCAGCGAGAGGCGCTGCTGCTGACCGCCGGAGAGGCGTTTGAACGGAGTGCGCAGCACCGTGCCGAGCCCGAGCACGTCGAGGAGCCAGTCGGGGTCCAACGGACTAGCCGCGCACGAGGCCACCAGGCGCACCATGTCCGCGGCGCGCACTCCCGGATAGGCACCGCCGCCCTGGGGCATGACGCCGATACGGGGGCGCAGGGCCGCACCGTCGCGCGCGGGATCCAGTCCCAGTACCCGGACGGTGCCCTCGTCGGGACGCAGGAAGCCCTCGCAGATCTCGACCGTGGTCGTCTTCCCCGCTCCGTTGGGGCCGAGCAGGGCGAGGACGGTGGCTCGGGGCATCGTCAGGTCAAGGCCGGACACGGCCGTGACGGGACCGAACCGCTTCACCAGTCCAGTGATGTCGACGGCCGTTTCGTTCACGACTGACAAGGGTAGAGCGAGTCGTTCAGGACTCGGCCGTCGGGCGACCGCCGGTGTGAGGGACGTCCGGTCTGCCGGGGCGGCGCAGCAGCATCGGCGAGCGCCGCCACGCGATCAGCACCATGAGCGCGACGACGATCACCGCGGCGACGAACGCCTGATGGAGCAGATACGAACGGTTGTCGAACGGGCTCCCCGTGGGCGGGATCAGCAGGGCGAGCGCGGCACTCACCACGGTCGCGGCGTTGCGGAAGCGCGACGTCCCCGCCGCGGCCGCGAGCGGGACCACGGCCCACAGCAGCCACCACGGTTGCATCGACACGTGCAGCATCATGAAGGCGCCGAGCGAGACACCGAGGCCGATGATCGGCCGGTAACGCCAGTGGAAGCTGTCCCAGAGGAACTTCAACGTCACCGCGCCCGCCACGCCGTAGCCCAGCAGGCCGAGGATCGCGATCACGGAGCCGGTGTGGTTGCCGAGGCCGAGCACGATGCCGAGCACACCGCCGAGCTGGCCCAGTTCGGCGACGGGGGACAGCCAGCTCCACACCTTCGACGGCGTTTCCAGGGCGCCGACCCACCCGAGCCCGAGGCCGGTGCCGAAGCTGACGGCCAGCGTGACCGCCACGAAGACGGCGAGCATGAGCGCGGCCGCGGCGGCGAGGTCGGTGAGTCTCCCACGCGCGCGGCGCGCGATCATGACGCCGAAGAACCCGAGCGCCACGATCGCATGGATCTTCACCATCGCCGCGAGGGAGATCACCGCCGCGCCGAGCACGATGAAGGTGAACTCGCCGCGGACCCACGGTGGCGGCGGTTCTCCCTTGACGCGGACGGCGAGGCGTCGCATGCCGAGTTCGAGACCCGCGAGCATGAGCCCGATGCCGAGTGCCTCGTTGTGCGCTCCCGCCACCAGGTGGAACAGCACGAGCGGGTTCGCCGCGCCCAGCCACAGCGCGGTGCCGGGGGCGACGCCGTAGCGGCGCGCCAGCCGGGGCAGCGCCCACACGATGAGGCCGAACCCGACGAGCGCCACGAGGCGTTGCAGCAGGACGCCGACGGCGACGTTCGTGCCCGCGACCCCGGTCAGCCAGCTCCCGATCTCGAGGAACACCGGCCCGTACGGCGCGGGGGTGTCGCGCCACATGTTCGACACGCCCGCCGTGAACGGATCGGCGACCCCGAGCGCCTCGGCGGGGCCGAGGGCGTAGGGGTCGAAGCCGCGCCGCACGATCTCGCTCTGCGCGAGGTAGCTGTAGACGTCGCGGGAGAACAGCGGCGGGATGGCCAGCAGCGGCAACGTCCAGGTGACGAGCGTGCGCGACACCTGGCCCTGGCTCGCGACCCGGTCGCGCCCGGGTCTGGCGAAGCGCCCCAGCCACAGCCAGGCGATGACCATCATTCCCATGCCGGTGAACGCGATCGCGACCGACACGGTGGGGATGCGCGTGAACAGCCGGAGGACGGGGATCTCCAGCACCGGGTTGAGGATCGGCGCCGCGCCCGAGCCGAGAGAACCGAACGCCAGCAGCAGCGCTCCGATGATGCCGAAGCGACGCGTCACCGACAGCGCCCGGGTCTCGTCGGCGTCGAGCGGGTCCGTCAGTCCCGGATCCACCGGTGATCGCGTCATGAGCCCGCCCTTGCCCGAATTCACGGGGTGAGGGTATCGACTCCTCTCTCCACGTGAGTCCGGTCACTCGCCTAAGGGGCCGCCTTTGCCCCGTCCACTGAAATACGACACACTTATGTTGTGAAAAAGCAGGGCGAGCTCGACCAGCAGGACGGCGGCGTGCAGCCGTCTCCTGTGTCCGAGCACCCTGCGCACGGCGCGGTCGAAGGCCGGACCCGCAACGAGGTCGCGAGGCTCCTGCTGGAGCAGGGGCCGTTGTCGGCCGCGGCCGTCGCCGAGCAGTTGGGCATCAGTGCCACCGCGGTGCGCAGACATCTCGACGCGCTGGTGGCCGACGACGAGGCGCAGGCGCGTCAGGCTCCCCGTCGGGGCCGTCGTGGTCGAGGCAGGCCCGCGAAGCTGTTCCTGCTCACCGAGCAGGGTAGGGCCCGGTTCGGTCACGCGTACGACGACCTCGCCGTCTCGGCGATCCGGTTTCTGGCCGAGCACGCCGGGGAACAGGCCGTCAAGGCGTTCGCGGAACGCCGGGTGTCGGCCCTCGTGGGCCCGTACCGCGAGGCCGTGACCCGGCACGCCGACGCCGAGTCGAGGGCCGAGGCCCTTGCCGGTGCCCTCACCAGGGAGGGTTACGCTGCGTCGACCCGCAAGGTGGCCACACCGGGTTCGGCCGCAGCCACGCACGGTGCGCAGCTGTGCCAGCACCACTGCCCGGTCGCGCACGTCGCAGCTGAGTTCCCGCAGCTGTGCGAGGCGGAGACCGAGGCGTTCGCCGAGCTGCTCGGTACGCATGTGCAGCGGCTCGCGACGATCGCACGCGGTGACGCCGCGTGCACCACACACGTACCCGCCGATCCGGTGGGTAGTGAAGGGAGACGTCGACATCCGCCCCCCTCGGCCGAGGAGGCCGAGCACCAGGACATCGACAGTGCAACTCCGAACGGAGGGACTACCGCATGACTGCCGCTGCCGAGCAGCGCAATCCCACCACCGAACCGCTGAGCCAGGAAGAGACCATCGAGTCCCTGGGCAACTATCAGTTCGGTTGGGCCGACCCGGACACGGCGGGCGCGAGCGCTCGCCGGGGACTGAACGAAGACGTCGTCAAGGACATCTCCGCGAAGAAGTCCGAGCCGGAGTGGATGCGCGAGACGCGCCTGAAGGCGCTCAAACTGTTCGAGCGCAAGCCGATGCCGAACTGGGGCGCCGACCTGTCGGGGATCGACTTCGACAACATCAAGTACTTCGTGCGCTCCACGGAGAAGCAGGCCACGAGCTGGGACGAGCTGCCGGAAGACATCAAGAACACCTACGACAAGCTCGGCATCCCCGAGGCGGAGAAGCAGCGCCTCATCGCCGGTGTCGCCGCTCAGTACGAGTCCGAGGTCGTCTATCACCAGATCCGTGAGGACCTGGAGAAGCAGGGTGTCATCTTCCTCGACACCGACACCGGTCTCAAGGAGCACCCGGAGCTGTTCAAGGAGTACTTCGGCTCCGTGATCCCCGCGGGTGACAACAAGTTCTCCGCGCTGAACACGGCCGTCTGGTCCGGTGGCTCGTTCATCTACGTCCCGCCGGGTGTGCACGTCGACATCCCGCTGCAGGCCTACTTCCGGATCAACACCGAGAACATGGGCCAGTTCGAGCGGACGCTGATCATCGTCGACGAGGGCGCGTACGTGCACTACGTCGAGGGCTGCACGGCTCCGATCTACCAGTCGGACTCGCTGCACTCGGCCGTGGTGGAGATCATCGTGAAGAAGGGCGGCCGGTGCCGCTACACGACGATCCAGAACTGGTCGAACAACGTCTACAACCTCGTCACCAAGCGCACCAAGTGCGAAGAGGGCGCGACGATGGAGTGGATCGACGGCAACATCGGCTCCAAGGTGACGATGAAGTACCCGTCGGTCTTCCTCATGGGTGAGCACGCCAAGGGCGAGGTCCTGTCGGTCGCGTTCGCGGGCGAGGGCCAGCACCAGGACGCGGGCGCCAAGATGGAGCACCTCGCGCCGAACACCTCCTCGACGATCGTGTCGAAGTCGGTGGCGCGCGGCGGCGGCCGGACCTCCTACCGAGGCCTGGTGAGGGTCGCGAAGCGGGCCCACAACTCGAAGTCGAACGTCGAGTGTGACGCCCTGCTCGTGGACACCATCTCGCGGTCGGACACGTATCCGTACGTCGACATCCGCAACGACAACGTGTCGATGGGCCACGAGGCCACGGTGTCCAAGGTCAGCGAGGACCAGCTGTTCTACCTGATGTCGCGTGGTCTCAGCGAGGAAGAGGCCATGGCCATGGTGGTGCGCGGGTTCGTCGAGCCGATCGCGCGCGAGCTGCCGATGGAGTACGCCCTGGAGCTCAACCGCCTGATCGAACTGCAGATGGAAGGAAGCGTCGGCTGAGATGACAGTGGCCGAGAACAACGCCGGTGCCACGGCCGCGGCGGCGGAAGCCGTGGTGCCGGCTTTGTCCCGCGGAGAGCGGTTCACCTCGTACGACGTCGCGGCGTTCGAGGTCCCGAGCGGGCGCGAGGAGAACTGGCGATTCACACCGCTGAAGCGGCTGCGGGGCCTGCACGACGGCTCCGCCGCCACCGGCGAGGTGAAGGTGGACGCCGACGTCGCCGCCGAGGTCAAGGTCGAGACGGTCGCGCGCGACGACGCGCGGCTGGGTGAAGCGGGTGTGCCGAGCGACCGGATCGCGGCGCAGGCGTACTCGTCGTTCGAGTCCGCGACCGTCGTGACGGTGCCTCGGGAGACCAAGGCGAGCAAGCCCAGCGTCGTCCGCATCACGGGCCCCGGCGAGGGCCTCACCGCCTACGGGCACGTGCAGGTGCGCGCCGAGCAGTTCGCCGAGGCCGCGATCGTGCTCGACCACGTGGGTTCGGGTACCTACGCCGACAACGTCGAGTTCGTCCTCGGCGACGGTGCTCAACTCACCGTGGTCAGTGTGCAGGACTGGGCCGACGACGCCGTGCACGTCTCCGAGCAGCACTTGCGTCTCGGCCGGGATGCCAAGCTCAAGCACATCGTGGTGACGCTCGGCGGCGACGCGGTGCGGGTCAGCCCCACCGCGACGTTCGCGGAGCCGGGCGGTGACGTCGAGATGCTGGGCCTGTACTTCGCCGACGCGGGCCAGCACCAGGAGCACCGCCTGTTCGTCGACCACGCCGTCCCGCACTGCAGCTCCGACGTGCTCTACAAGGGCGCGTTGCAGGGCAAGGACGCGCACGCGGTCTGGATCGGTGACGTGCTCATCCGCGCTGCCGCGGAGGGCACCGAGACGTTCGAGCTCAACCGCAACCTGGTGCTGACCGAGGGGGCCCGGGCCGACTCGGTGCCGAACCTCGAGATCGAGACCGGCGAGATCGCCAAGGCCGGACACGCCAGCACCACCGGAAGGTTCGACGACGAGCAGTTGTTCTACCTGCAGTCGCGGGGCATCCCGGAGGAAGAGGCGCGCCGGCTGGTGGTGCGCGGGTTCTTCCACGAGGTCCTGATGAAGATCGACCTGCCGGAGGTCCGGGAGCGGCTGGAGGCCGCGATCGAGGACGAGCTCCGCGCGATCGGAATCTGAAGCGTCCCGAGCATTTTTTCGCCACTGACGAGAGAAACGAAGAGGCATGGCAACACTCGAAATCAAGGACCTGCGGGCTGACGTCGTCACCGAGGAGGGCAACAAGGAGATCCTCACGGGCGTCAACCTCACGATCCGGTCGGGCGAGATCCACGCGATCATGGGCCCGAACGGTTCCGGCAAGTCGACCCTGTCGTACGCCATCGCCGGTCACCCCAAGTACGAGGTGACCTCCGGTGAGGTGCTGCTCGACGGCGAGAACATCCTCGAACTCGGCGTGGACGAGCGCGCTCGTGCCGGGCTGTTCCTGGCGATGCAGTACCCGGTCGAGGTGCCCGGCGTGTCGATGTCGAACTTCCTGCGGTCGGCGGCCACGGCCGTGCGCGGCGAAGCGCCGAAGCTGCGGCACTGGGTCAAGGAAGTCAAGGAAGAGATGGGCAAGCTCGACATCGCGCCCGAGTTCGCCGAGCGCAGTGTCAACGAGGGCTTCTCGGGCGGTGAGAAGAAGCGCCACGAGATCCTCCAGCTCGCCCTGCTCAAGCCGAAGATCGCCGTGCTCGACGAGACCGACTCGGGCCTGGACGTCGACGCGCTGCGCGTCGTGTCGGACGCCGTGAACGAGTACAAGGCGAACAACGAGGTCGGCGTCATGCTGATCACGCACTACACGCGCATCCTCAAGCACATCCACCCCGACTTCGTGCACGTGTTCGCGGGCGGGAAGATCGTGGAGTCCGGCGGCAAGGCGCTGGCGGACGAGCTGGAGGAGAACGGGTACGTCAAGTACACCGGTGACAAGGCCGCTGTCTGACGAGGGTGGACAGGGAACGTCGAAAGGAGTTGGCGCGATGACCAGTACGGACTCGCGACCACTGGAGATCACGGCGGTGCGCGCCGACTTCCCGATCCTGTCCCGCACCGTTCGCGACGGCAAACCGCTGGTGTACCTGGACTCCGGCGCGACTTCGCAGCGGCCGACCCCGGTGCTCGACGCGGAACGGCGTTTCGTGGAAACGTCCAACGCGGCGGTGCACCGGGGTGCGCACCAGCTGTCGGAGGAGGCGACGGACGCCTACGAGCAGGCGCGGGAGAAGATCGCCGCGTTCGTCGGCGTCACCTCGGGCGAGGTGGTGTTCACGAAGAACGCCACCGAGGGCATCAACCTCGTCGCCTACGCCATGAGCAACGCGGCGACGGCGGGACCCGAGGCGGAGCGCTTCACCATCAAGCCCGGTGACGAGATCGTCGTCACCGAGATGGAGCACCACGCCAACCTGGTGCCCTGGCAGCAGCTCTGCCGGCGCACGGGTGCCACGCTGCGCTGGTTCGGGGTCACGCCCGACGGCAGGCTCGACCTGTCGCAGCTCGACGAGCTGATCAACGAGCGCACCAAGGTCGTGGCGTTCGCACACCAGTCGAACGTGCTGGGCACGGTCAACCCGGTCGAGCCGCTGGTGCGCAAGGCCCACGAGGTGGGTGCGCTGGTGGTGCTGGACGCGTGCCAGTCGGTGCCGCACTTCGCCGTCGACTTCACCGAGCTGGGTGTGGACTTCGCCGTGTTCTCGGGGCACAAGATGCTCGGCCCGTCCGGCATCGGTGTGCTCTACGGACGCCGCGAACTGCTGGAGGCCATGCCTCCGTTCCTGACCGGTGGATCGATGATCGAGCTGGTGCGGATGGAGGAGTCGACCTTCGCTCCGCCGCCGCAGCGGTTCGAGGCCGGCGTGCCGATGACCTCCCAGGCCGTCGGTCTCGGGGCGGCCGTGGACTACCTGAACGCCGTCGGCATGGACCGCATCGCCGCGCACGAGCACCTGCTCGCGGAACGCGCGCTGGAGAAGCTGTCGGCTCTGCCCGGCGTGCGCATCGTCGGGCCGCCGGACACCGTCGACCGGGGTGCCACCGTGGCGTTCGTGGTCGACGACGTGCACCCGCACGACGTGGGGCAGGTACTGGACAGTCTCGGCATCGCCGTGCGGGTGGGTCACCACTGCGCGTGGCCGCTGCACCGTTCGTGCGGCGTCCCGGCCACGGTGCGGGCCTCGTTCTACCTCTACAACGAGGAGTCCGAGGTCGACGCGCTGGTCGACGGTGTGCGGGAGGCGCAGCGGTTCTTCGGTGTGGGAGGAGCCGCCTGATGGATCTCGAATCCATGTACCAGGAGATCATCCTGGACCACTACAAGAACCCGCACGCGCGCGGACTGAGGGAGCCGTACGACGCCGAGTCGTTCCAGGTGAACCCCACCTGCGGCGACGAGGTGACCCTGCGGGTGCGACTCGACGGCGACCTGGTGGCCGACGTGTCGTACGAAGGGCAGGGGTGCTCGATCAGTCAGGCGTCCACGTCGGTGCTGACCGACCTCGTCATCGGGCATCCGCTCGACGAGGCGCTCGCGAAGCTGGAGGCGTTCACCGAGCTCATGCAGAGCCGCGGTGAGGTCGAGCCCGACGAGGACGTGCTGGAGGACGGCGTCGCGTTCGTCGGCGTCGCGAAGTACCCCGCGCGTGTGAAGTGCGCCTTGCTCGGCTGGATGGCTTTCAAGGACGCTGTGGGTAGGACGTCGACCAGTGAGGTGACAGCACGATGAGCGAGACCGAGACGGCCGACCCCCGCGAGGGGCGCACCGCGGCGGACCTGCCGGAGCAGACCCAGCCCGGTCCCGGCGGTGACGTGGCCAAGATCGAGGACGTCGAGGAAGCCATGCGCGACGTCGTGGACCCCGAGCTGGGGATCAACGTCGTCGACCTGGGCCTCGTCTACGACATCCGCGTGGACGAGGAGAACACGGCCACCATCGACATGACGCTGACGTCGGCGGCGTGCCCGCTGACCGACGTCATCGAGGACCAGACGGCGTCGGTGCTCGTCGGGTCGTCTCCCGTGGTGAAGGACTACCGGATCAACTGGGTCTGGATGCCGCCGTGGGGTCCCGAGAAGATCACCGAGGAAGGCCGTGAGCAGCTGAGGGCGCTGGGCTTCACCGTCTGAGCCGTCCCGGAACTGCACACACACGTCCCTGGAGCGCGGACACGCCGGTGGGGTGAACCCCCTGTCGGCGTGTCCGCGCTTTGCGTACGGATGTTCGACACTCCCGTACGGGTGTTCGCACTTCCCGTACTGCGGTTACGGGCAGCGGCTCAGACAGGCGTGCAGTGCGTCGAGGAGCCGGTTGGCGCGGTCGTCCGTGTCCTCGGGCCGCAGCTCGGCCGGCAGGAACGAGAAACCGACCTCCGCCTCCGGCCACGCACCGTGCCGCCCTCCACCCGCGCCCGAATGTCCGTAGGCGACTTCGGCGGGACCGTACGTGCCGATCGGGTCGGGCAGCTCGAAGCCGAGCCCGAAGTGCACCGGCCGATCGTTGATGACGTCGCGTCCCTCGGCCCACGTCCGGGTGGCCCGGTCCAGCGCGGACCGGGGGACGAGCGAACCCGCGGCGAGCAGGTCGTAGAACGTGGCCATGGCCCGCGCCGACCCCACTCCGCTTCCGGCCGCGAGCTCCGCGCGCCGATACGCCGCCGAGTTGATCACCTCGTCCGAACCGAGCAGCGCCCCGTACATGCGGTTCACGATTGCGCGACGCTCCTCGTCCTGCAGGAACGTGCTGATGCGGTAGTCGGGTGACCGCACCAGGCGCGCGACGCGGGGATCGACCTCGGGCGGCGTACCGAGGTGGAGATCGAGCCCGTGGGGGCGGGCGAAGTCCGCGCGGAGGTGGTCGGCGACCGAACGGCCGGTGGCGTGGCGGACGAGTGCGTCGACGAGGTAGCCGTACGTGAGCGCGTGGTAGGCGACCTTGCTGCCCGGTGTCCACAGTGGTTCCTGCTTGGCGAGGAGGCGTTCCGCCGCCAGGACGTCGAGGAAGTCGTGGTCACCGTCGACATAGGGCAGTCCCGCGGTATGGGACAAGACGTGTGAGACGAGAACGTCGTCGGAGGCGAACTCCGGCCAGTACGTCCTCACAGGAGCATCGGGGTCCAGTTCGGACGCCCGTGTCGCCACCGCCGCGGTGAGTCCCTTGGTGCCGGAAAACAGGACGCAGACCGTGTCCGACGACCACGGTCGCCCGGAGTCGGGGTCGGCGAGCCCGCCCCAGAGGTCGACCACCGTCTCGCCGCGCCGCACGACCGCGAACGCGGCTCCGGCCCGGCTGTCGGCGACGATGTCGTCGAACACCTCCCGGACTTCCTCGAACCCGCGACGGACCGTTCCCTGCGTGTGGCTCATGTGGTCATCCTCGGAGTGTGGGCGAGCAGGTCGCGGGTGTACGGGTGCTGCGGGTCGCCGAGCACCTCCTCGACGGTCCCGGACTCCACGATGAGCCCGTCGCGCAACACCGCGATGTGGTCGGCGACGTGCCGGGCGAGCGCGATGTTGTGGGTGACGAACAGCATCGCCGTGCCCAGTTCCTCACGCAGCGAGCACAGCAGCTCGATGATCGAGGCCTGCACCGACACGTCGAGTGCGGAGGTGACCTCGTCGCACAGCAGGACGTCGGGTGTCGTGACGAGCGCGCGGGCGATCGCGGCGCGTTGCCGTTCTCCGCCGCTGAGCTGGTCGGGCAGCCGGTCGGCGAGGGTCGCGGAGAGCCGCACGCGTTCGAGGGTCTCCGCGACGCGTTCCCGCCGGGCGGTCCGGTCGAGGTCCGTGAGGGTCTCCAGGGGCACCTCCACGGACTGTGCGATGGTCCGGCGCGGATTGAGCGAGGAGAACGGGCTCTGGAACACGTACTGCACGGCGCGCAACTGCTCGGACGTCCGCTTGCGCGTCGACACCGGAAGGGGCGTGCCCGCCAGCGACACGGTGCCGTCGTAGTGCTCGTTCAGGCCCGCCACACACCGGGAGAGCGTGGTCTTGCCGGAACCGGACTCGCCGAGCAGCATGAGGCACTCACCGGGCTGGACCCGCAGATCGACGCCCTGCAGGACGGCCTTGTCGCCGTAGGACACCGACAGCCGGGAGACGGACAACGCGGCGTCCTCGTCCGGCTCGTCCGGCTCGTCGGGCGAGGACGGTTCGGTCGAGGCGGTTCCGAGGTGGGGGACCGCGGCGACCAGTCGCCGGGTGTACGGGTGCGACGGTGTCCGCAGCACTTCGTCCGCCGTTCCCCGCTCGACGATCTCTCCCTCGTACATCACCGCGACCCGGTCGGCCACAGTGGACACCACGGCGAGGTCGTGGGTGATGTAGAGCGCCGCGACGTCGTGCTGGGTGGTCAGCTGCGCGACGGTCTGCAACACCAGCGTCTGGGTCATGACGTCGAGACCGGTGGTGGGTTCGTCGAGGACGACCACGCGTGGGCGGCACGCGAATGCCATGGCGATGCCCACGCGCTGTTGCTGCCCGCCGGAGAGCTGGTGGGGGTAGCGCCGCTGGTAGTCGTCGTCTCCGGGGAGACCGACCTCGCCCAGGACCTCGGCGACCCGCTCGGCCCGTTCGGCGTCGGAGTCGCCGTAGCCGTGGATGTCGAGCACCTCACGGATCTGGACTCCGATGCACAGTGCCGGATTGAGCGACAGTGCCGGATCCTGGGGAACGTACGACACGGTGGTGCCGCGGAACCGGCGGCGGTCGGCCTCGGCCAGGGCCAGGAGGTCCACGGCCTCGCCGTCGCGGGGCCGGGCCAGCACGGTGCCGGCGACGTGGCGGAGTCCCCGCCGCACGTGGCCCAGCGCGGCCAGTCCCGCCGTGGTCTTTCCGGAACCGGACTCGCCGACGAGCGCGAGTACCTCACCGGGCGCGATGTCGTACGACACGCCCTTGAGGACCTCGTCTCCGGCGAGAGTGCCGATCCGGAGATCGTCGACGACGAGTGCGTCGCGTGTGGCGAGTCGCGTCACGACGTCACCTCCCTGTCGCGGCGCGCGGCCGCGGACGCCAGTGAATCGGTGATGAGGTTGGTGCCCACGGTCAGCACGGCGATCGCGAGCACGGGCAGCAGCACGCCCCAGGGCTGGACGACGAGGGCGATGCGGTTCTCGTTGATCATCAGTCCCCAGTCGGCCGTGGGCGGCTGGATGCCGAGCCCGAGGAACGACAGCGAGGCGACGTACCCGATGGAGTAGGTCAGTCGGAGCCCGAGCTCCACCATGAGAGGCCCGGTGATGTTGGGCAGGATCTCCCGCAGCAGCACCTTCCACCGGGGCATGGCGTACATCTCCGCGGCACGGACGAAGTCGCTGCCCACGACCGACGCCGTGGCCTGCCGCGCGACGCGGGCCACGCGGGGCGCGTGCGTGATGCCGATGACGATGACCAACAGCCAGCCCTGCGGTCCGAGCATGGCGATGGCGAGCAGGGCGAACACGAGCTGCGGGAACGACAGCAGCACGTCGTTGCCGCGCATGATCACGGTGTCGAGCAGGCCACCGCGGTAGCCCGCGATCATGCCGAGGGCGGTGCCGAGCACGACCCCGAGCGCGGTGGCCAGCACCGCGTACAGCAGCAGCGTGCCGCCACCGGCGAGGAACCGGCTCAGCACGTCGCGGCCGAGGTCGTCGGTGCCGAGCACACCGGTGTCGGTGAACGGCTTGCCCGTGAACTCGCCGACGTCGTGGCCGGTGAGCAGCGGTCCGAACCACGGCCCGAATACGGCCACCACGACGACCACGCCGGTGAGGACGAGCCCGAGTCTGGCCTGCGGCAGAGAGAGCGCGCGACGGAGAAGGCTCATGAGGACACTCCCGTGCGTTGCTTGGGATCGGCGACGATGCCGAGCACGTCGGCGACGAGGTTGACGAGCACGTAGACGCCCGCGATGAGCAGCGTGATCGACTGCACCACCTCGACGTCCCGGTTGTTCACCGCGTCGATCAGGGCCGCGCCGATTCCGGGGTAGCGGAACAGGAACTCGACCACCACGACGCCCCCGGCGAGCCATGCGAGCTGGAGCGCGACGACCTGGGCCACGGGGCCGATGGCGTGGGGCAGCGCGTGCCGGGTGAGGACCACGCGTTCCGGCAGTCCCTTGAGCCGGGCCATCTCGACGTAGCCGCTGTCGAGGACCTCACTCATCGTCGCTCGCATCATGCGCGTGATGTACGGCGTGACGACGAGCGCGAGCGTGAGCACGGGCAGTACGAGCTGTTCGGGATGCGTCCACACGGGTTCGCCGGGGCGGGCCAGCGTCACCGACGGCAGGATCGGGAACACGGTCGTGGAGAGCACCACGACGAGGGCGACACCGATCACGAACTCGGGCAGCGCGGCCACGACGAGGCTGAACGCGGACACGGTGTGGTCGGCGGCCCGCCCCCGGCGCAGCGCACTCCACGTGCCGAGCAGCAACCCGGCGGCGGTGCTCAGCACGGCGGCCACGACGAGCAGGAGGCCCGAGGCGGGGATGCGGTCGGCGAGCAGCTCGTTGACCGAGCCCTGGGTGGCCGTCGAGGTGCCCAGATCACCCGTCAGCACGCCGCCGAGCCAGTCGAGGTAGCGCTGCCACACGGGTTGGTCGAGTCCGAGTTGCTGGTGCAGGGCGGCGATCCGCTCGGGCGTGGCCTGCTGGCCGAGGATGGCGCGGGCCGGATCACCGGGCAGCAGCAGGGTCGCCACGAACACCAGCAGTGTCACCAGCCAGAGCACCACGACGCTGGCGAGCAGCCGGCGCAGGATCAATCGAGTCACACGGGCCTCCTCAGCCGAGCCAGACGTCGCCGAACGAGTAACCGGACAGCGGCAGGCCCGTGCGGTCGGGGACGAGTCCCGCGACGTACACCTGGTAGGCGTCGACCTGGTTGACGAACCCCCACACGATGTTGCCGCCGCGTTCGTACTCGATGCGCTGCGCCGCGTGGATCAGGTCCGTGCGTTCCTCCTCGTCGAGCGTGCGGCGAGCCCGGTCGACGAGGCCGCGGAACTCGGCGTCGTCCCAGTGGGTCTCGTTGTACGGAGCGTCGGGCAGCGCGCCGGAGGCCACCTGGGGCAGGTAGTTGCGGGTGTACCAGAACGACTGGGCGAAGTCCCAGCTCAGGTAGTTCTCCCCGAAGAAGGTCGTCGTGTCCAACCGTCGCAATCGGACGGTGACCCCGGCGGCCTTGGCCTGTTGCTGGAAGACCTGCGCGGCTTCCACCGCTCCGGCCTGGATCGGCGCGGTCACCAGTTCGACCTCCAGCGCCGGATGTCCGGCCTCGCGCAGCAGTTCCCGTGCCTTCGCGATGTCCTGCCGCCGTTGTGGCAGGTGGGAGGCGTAGCCGGGGTCGAACGGCGCGTACAGGTCGTTGCCGATGCGGCCCTGACCACTGAGGACCTGGTTGACCATCTGTTCGCGGTCGACGATCAGTCGCAGTGCCTGACGCACCCGCACGTCGTCGAACGGAGGGCGGTCCACCCGCATGGTGAACGGGAGCCAGGTGCCCGTCTCGGAGCTGAGGATCCGCAGGCGCTCGTCGCTGCGCAGGACGTCCACCAACGCCATCGGCACCTGGTCGATGGCGTCCACCTGCGACGACAGCAGCGCGTTGATGCGGGCGTCGTCCTCCCCGAAGTTGATGAGGACGAGTTCGTCGAGGTACGGCCTGCCCGGGCGCCAGTAGTGCTCGTTGCGCACGAACACGCTCTGCAGTCCTGGGGAGAACGACTGCACCCGGAACGGTCCCGTCCCCACCGGCCGGTCGAGCGAGAAGTCCTCGGGCACGATGCCGAGCGAGTACTGGGCCAGGTAGTCGTCGAACACGCTGCACGGCTCGGAGAGCCGGAACTCCACGGTGCGGTCGCCGGTGGGCACAACCTCGTCGAGCATCGTGAGGCTCGCGGCACCGCTCTTCGGGTCGTCGGGGTCCATGATCCGGCGGAACGTCGCGCGCACGTCGGCCGGGGTGACGGGGCGGCCGTCGCAGAACCGGACGCCCTCGCGCACGGTCGCGGTCCACGTCGTCGCGTCGTCGGACGAGGTGAGCGACTCGGCGACCAGCATCTGGAGTTCGTACTCGTGGTCGCGGTACACCAGTGGCTCGTAGAGGTTGCGCACCCGTGCGATGTCGGGGTTGGTGGCGGGGATGTTCGGGTCGAGGTTGTCGGAGGCGCCACCGCCCGTGACTCCTACCCGCAGTCGTCCTCCGCGCCGGGGCGGTCCGGTGGGCTCGGTGGCGGCGCTCGACGCACCGCCGCACGCGGCGAGCAACGGTGTCGCCGCGGTGGCCAGTGCGCCGAGCAGGAATGATCGTCTCTGTAAGGATGTGTCAAACAACGTCGAGGACTTCCGGTCGGGCGGGAGCGGCTTCCTTGTTCAGGAAATGCCACGCCCCGCATAGTCGGGAACGGGTCGCTGGTAGCGCCGCAGCCGCGCTGCCACGTCGTCCGGGAACGGCGCGGCGCGGGCGTGTGCGACGTGCAGAGCGAGCAGCTCCTCGGTGGCGACGAGCGTGTCGCCGACGGTCATCTCGTGACAGAACCGCAGTTTCTTGCCATCCACGGAGACGACCTGGGTGGTCACGGTCAGCTCGCTGCGTGCGGCGACCTCACGGAGGTACCGCACGTGCGCCTCGACCGTGTAGAGGGAACAACCCGTCTCGGTGCGGTAGCGCTCGTCCATGCCGACCACCTCCATCAGGTGGTCGGTGGCGAAGCCGAACACCATGACGTAGAAGGGCTCGCTGAGGTGGCCGTTGTAGTCGATCCACTCGTCACGGACGGTGTCGCGGTAGATGAGTGGCGCACTCGGCTCACTCATCGCCGCCGTCCTTCAACGCCCGCAGCGCGCGTTGCACAGCGATCACGCCGCGGTCGCGTTCGGACACCAGGTCGAGGAACGTCCGTCCGTCCGCTTCGGACTCACAACCGGCCACCATGTCGTCGCGCAACCGCGACGTCAGCTCCGGTGCGTCCAACCGGGTCCACGGTTCCTTCAACGCCGGTCCGAAGTGGTCGAGCATGTGCGCCATACCGCCCTCGCCACCGGCGAGGTGGAACGTCAGGCAGGGGCCCTGGACCGGCCAGCGCAGGCCCGGGCCGTCGGTGATCGCGGTGTCGATCTGCTCGGGCGTCGCCTCGCCGTTCGCCACCATGTGCAACGCCTCCCGCCAGAGCGCCTCCTGGAGCCGGTTGGCGATGAACCCGGGCAGCTCGCGGTCCATGGTGATGACCGACTTGCCGACGTGGCGGTAGAAGTCGCTCGCCCAGTCGACGGCCCAGCGCTCGGTGCGCTCACCACCGACGACCTCCACCAGCGGGATGAGGTACGGCGGGTTGAACGGATGCCCCACGACGAGCCGTTCCGGCGTCGCCGCGTCGACCTGCATGTCGGTCATGGCGAACCCCGAGGTCGACGACGCGATCACCACGCCCGGCGCGGTGACGGCGTCGATGTCGGCGAGCAGCCGCCGCTTCAGGTCGAGGGCTTCCGGGGCGCTCTCCTGCACGAAGCCGGCTCCGTCGACCGCCTCGGCGAGAGTCGGGACCACGGTGAGGTTGTCCGGCGAGGCGCCGTCGGCCAGCCCCAGCTCGGTCAGCGCGGGCCACGCCGCCTCCACCAGCCGGGACAGCCGCTCGGCGGCGCCGTCACCCGGATCCCACGCGCGGACGGTGTAGCCGCGGGCGAGGAAATGCGCAGCCCAGCCGCCGCCGATGACCCCGGCACCGACGCACGCGACCGTCTCGACCTCCTGGGGCGACCACGTCGCGGCGCTCGTCACGCTGCTCCCTTCAGGCCGAGGATGCGCCGGGCCGTGTCGGGGCTCGCGACCGTCGCGCCGAGGTCCTCCACGATGCGCACCGCACGCTCCACCAGCTGCCCGTTGGTCGCCTTGACGCCCTTCGACAGGTAGAGGTTGTCCTCCAGACCCACCCGCACGTGGCCGCCGCGCAACACGGACTCGGCCACCCACGGCAGCTGGTTCCGTCCGATCGCGAACGAGGCCCACTGCGCCCCGGCGGGCAGCATGTCGACCATCACCTGGAGCAGCTGCGGGTTCGGGGGAGCGCCGTAGGGGATGCCCATGCAGAGCTGGAACAGCGGCGGCGCGTCGATCAGTCCTTCTTCGACGAGCTTGGTGGCGAACCAGAGGTTGCCGGTGTCGAAGATCTCCAGTTCCGGCTTCACGCCGAGCTCCTGGACGCGCCGCGCGCCGACCCGCAGCATGTCCGGAGTCGACACGTAGAGCTGGTGGCCCTCGCCGAAGTTGAGCGAGCCGCAGTCGAGCGTGCAGATGTCGGGGAGCAGCTCCTCGACGTGCGGAAGTCGGTCCCGGGCGTTCACGAGGTCGGTGCCGTCGACGGGCTTGAGCGGGTCCTCGTCGTCGAGTACGAGGTCGCCGCCCATCCCCGCGGTGAGGTTGACGACGACGTCCACTCCGGACTCGCGGACGCGACGCACCACCTCGCGGTACAGGGCGACGTCGCGGGAGCCCTGTCCCGTCTCGACGTCGCGCACGTGGATGTGCACCACGGCCGCACCGGCGTTGGCGGCCTCGATCGCGGAGTCCGCGATCTGTTCCGGGGTCACGGGCACGTGTTCGCTCTTGCCTACCGTGTCACCGGCGCCGGTCAACGCGCAGGTGATGATCACTTCGTCGTTCATGGTCGCCCTTCGACGATGGTGCGTTCGATGAAGTCGTGGAGATGCGCTCGCATGTGGTCCACCGAGCAGCCTCGTTTCCCGGTCAGCACCTGGATGCCGAGTCCGTCGATGAGTGCACTCAGTCTGGTGGCGAGCTCGTCGGCGTCCTGCTTGCGGAACACTCCCTGTCTCTGTCCGGTTCGGATGGTCATCGAGATGGTCTGGTACCAGCGGTCGTAGGCGTCGTTGTACAGCTCCCGGACCGCGGGGTTGAGCGTGCTCTCCGTCCACACCTGCAGCCACACCGACCACTCGTCGTGCAGCACTCCGGGAGTCGGGAGCTGGAGCTCGACGAGCCGCACGAGCCGTTCCCGGGCGTCGGCGATGGCGTGCAGTTCGGCGACCTGCCGGTCGAACGCCAGCTTGACGTTGCGCCTCAGTGCCTCCAGCAGGACGTCGTTCTTGCTCGGGAAGTAGTAGTGGATGGCCGCGTTGCTCGTGCCGAGTTCACGCGCGATGTCGGAGATGCGTACCTGGTGATAGCCGCGGCGCGCGATGAGGCGCCACGCGGTCTCCAGGATGCGCCGACGTGCCTCCGACTGCGGTCCTTCCACGGGCGCGCTGCGTGATCGCGCCGTCGGAGCCGGAACGGCGGTGACGGTCGTGGCGTCGTCCCGGCCGTTGAGCAGCCAGTTCACCGTCACGCCCGAGTACTCGGCGATGCGAACGAGTTCGTGCGGCGAGAACCGGCGGGTGCCACCCAGCGATTTGGACAGTTTGGACTCGTCCATGCCGATGGCGGCGGCGAACTCCCGTTGTGCGCCCGGACGTGCGTGAAGGAGACTTCGGACCCGTCGGCGTAGTTCGTCGCTCTCACTCACGCAGCCTGACCGTAGTGTCGACTTGCGATTATCGCAACCACCTGTTCTTTGTGAGCTAAATTTCCCTGGCACACAAGCATTTTGCGAAAGCAGTGGTCGGTTGGTCAGTCAGTGCGCACGAGCACTGACATGGAAAGGCGGTCTGGCAGGCTTACCGCATGAGACGGTCGGCCTTCGGATGGTTCACCCGGCGCGAGACCTACCGCAGGTGGACGTACTTCATCCTCGGCGGCGCGTTGGCCGCGCCGTTCGTGCTGTTCGGGGCGGTGTTCGTGCCCTCGGTCGTGCCGCTGGCCGCGACTCTGCCCACAGCGGTACTGATCGGCGGCGGCGTGGCGTTGCTGGCGCTCGTTCTGGTCGCGTTCCTGCCCGCCGTGCGCGTGCTGGAGGGCGCGGCCGTGCGGGAACTGCTCGACGATCCGGTGCCGGATGCGGAGTTCGGTGCCACCGATCGCTGGTCGGTGCGCGTGCGTTCCATGGTGATGTTCGCCGCACACGTCTTCGCCGGTGCACTGCTGAGCCTGCTGAGCCTCGCGCTGCCGGTCCTGGTCGCGATCACGCTTCCGGCGCCGTTCACCGGACGGCTCGCCCTGGGGACTCCTGAGCCCGTCGTCGTGCCCCGGGGCTGGGCCGGGGCGTGGTTGCCGTTATCGGCCGTGCTGGCGACGTTGGCGCTGGTGCCCGCCGTGGTGGTGGCCGGTGCGGCGTTCCGCCGGTTGGCGCGCTCGCTGGTGGGCCCGAGCGTCGCCGATCGGATCGCGCGGCTGGAGCGACGCACGGAGCGGTTGCTCGAACGCACCCGGCTCGCGCGCGAACTGCACGACTCGGTGGGCCACGCGCTCAGCATCGTGTCGATCCAGGCGGGTGCCGCCAGGCGGCTGCTGCGCCGCGACCCCGAGGCCTCCGAGCACGCACTCGGCGCGGTCGAGGCGGCCGCCCGGGCCGCGCTCGACGATCTGGACCACGTGCTCGGACTGTTGCGCGAGGACGACGAGGCCGGGGCGCGGACCCCTCAGGCCGACCTGGCGGATCTGCCCGCGTTGCTCTCCGCGACGAGGTTGGCGGGAGTCGCGGTCGACGCCGACGTGCGCGGCGACGTGGAGGCGGTCGCGCCGGTGGTGTCGCGGGAGGCGTACCGGATCGTGCAGGAATGTCTCACCAACGCCGTGCGCCACGCCGGTAAGGTGCCCGTGACCGTGCGGGTCGAGGTCACCGGGCCGACCATCGGGATCACCGTGCGCAACCGGATCGCGGAGAGCGGGCGTGCGCACCGGGACGGCGGAGGCCGGGGACTGCGGGGTATGCGGGAGCGTGTCGACGTCCTCGGGGGAACGTTCGCCGCTGGTCCCGACGGAGCTGACTGGGTGGTCGACGTGCGACTGCCCACGGGAAGGACGGCGTCGTGACGCGGCGGATCGGGGTCGTACTCGTGGACGACGAGCCCCTCATCAGGACGGGGCTGCGGGCCATTCTGGAGTCGGAGGACGACCTGGAGGTCCGGGGCGAGGCCGGCGACGGTGCCGAGGTGGCCGACGTGGTGCGCCGGGTCCGGCCCGACGTCGTGCTGATGGACGTGCGCATGCCGTCCGTCGACGGCATCGCGGCGACCGAACACGTGCTGTCGGCGCTGCCGGATCCGCCGAAGATCATCGTGGTGACCACGTTCGACAACGACGACTACGTCTACGCGGCGTTGCGCGCCGGGGCCAGCGGGTTCGTGCTCAAGCGGGCACGTCCCGAGGAACTGGTCGCGGCCGTCCGCACCGTCTGCGCCGGCGACTCGTTGCTGTACCCGTCGGCGCTGCGGCGCATGGCCGCACGACACCCCGCCACCGGGTCGCGGTTGCGCGACGCGGGTCTCACCGAACGCGAGCAGCAGGTCCTGCGACTCATGGCCGCGGGGCAGTCCAATGCGGAGATCGCGGGCACGCTGTTCCTCGGCGTCGAGACCGTCAAGACCTACGTCGGCAACGTGCTGGCCAAGACCGGTGCCCGGGACCGCACGCAAGCGGTGATCGCCGCCTTCGAGTCGGGCTTCGTCTCGCCGGGGGGAGACCGGGTGTGACCGCTCGACGAGATCCGGCCTGATCGCGACACCTCTCACGTACCGTGTGGGCATGGTGAGCGAGGTGAACAGTCCCGATCCCCGCGCCAGGCGGCGGGACGAGGCAGCGGAGACCGGTGGTTTCGCGGAGTTGTCCTCCAGCCCGTATCGCGCCGACCGTGACCGGTTGGTGGCCTCGCCGTTCTTCGCCCGGCTGGCCGGGGTGACGCAGGTGGTCAGCGCGGGCGGATCCGCCCTGCTGCACAACCGCCTGACCCACAGCCTCAAGGTCGCCCAAGTGGCCCGGGCGATCGCCGAACGCATCTCCACGGCCGAGGACTCCGCCGCGCTCGTCGCCAAGCTCGGCGGCTGCGAGCCGGACGTCGCGGAAGCCGCCGCACTCGGGCACGACCTCGGGCACCCGCCGTTCGGCCACCTCGGAGAGCAGGTGCTCGACCGCATCGCCCGCCACCGCTACGGCCTGGCCGACGGGTTCGAGGGCAACGCCCAGACGTTCCGGATCGTCACGACGACCGAGGTGGGCGGGCCGGTACCGCGCGGCCTCAACCTGACCGCCGCCACTCGGGCCTCGCTGCTCAAGTACCCGTGGGCTCGCCTGCACCGCCCGCAGCCGCATCCGTCCGAGCTGTCCGTGCCCCCACGCGGTGCGGGCGAACCGCCTCAGGCGCCCGGTTCGGGATCGGCGAAGTTCTCCGCGTACTCCACCGAACTGGCCGAGCTGGACGCCTGCCGGGCCCCGTTCGCGGACAAGATCGAGTACTGGCAGCAGACGGTGGAGGCGTCGGTCATGGACCTCGCCGACGACATCGCCTACGCCATCCACGATCTGCAGGACTTCCACCGCATCGGCGTCCTGCAACACGCGGAGGTGGCGACGGAGCTGGGCCACTGGCTCACCCGCCGGGCCGAACTCGCCGCGCTGCCCGAGGCCGAACTGGCCGAGACGCACCGGAGGCCGGGCCGGTCGCTGGAACGACTGCGGCGCCACCTGCAGGCGAAGGACTCCTGGATCACCCACGCGGACGCGTTCGCCGAGGCGGTCACCCGGGTGCGGCAGCAGCTCGTGGACGGGCTGCTGGGCATTCCCTTCGACGGCTCGGTGGAGGCCGAGCAGGCGACCGCCCGGTTCTCGGCCGGCTGGACCGCGCGTCTGGTGGCCGGTGTGGTCGTCACGCCGTCCCCCTCGCCACGCACGGGACACGTGACGCTCGGCCCGGCGCAGTGGCACGAGGTGCAGGTCCTGAAGTTCGTGCACAAGCGCTTCGTGCTGCAGCGCCCGGACCTCGCGCTGCACCAGCGCGGGCAGGCGAGCCTCATCGTCACGCTCGTCGACGCGCTGGACGCGTGGTTGACCGACCGCGAGGAGGTGTCCCGGCTGCCGCGCAGGCTGCACGACCTCGTCGAACTCGCGCAGGCCGAGTACGCCGACCTCGCCGACCACGCCCCGGAACTGCTGGTCGGCGCCACGGGCGAGCCGGTGCAGGGCGCCGACGCCGTCCGAGCGCTGGCCCGGGGCAGGGCGGTGATCGATTTCGTGTCGTCGCTCACGGACCAGCAGGCCGCGGCCATGCTCGACGCGATCTCCGGCCGCTCGGCACAGCCGTGGTCGGAGCCGTCGGTGCTCTGAGTCCACCGTCCGCGATGAGCGAGCAGGAACAGCCCGTGATTCTGGTCGAGGTCGACGAACCGGTGCTCGCGCGGCTGGTGCGGGCGGCGACCACGGACGCCGCCGCCGATGACGTCACGCCACCGCTGACCGCCGACTCCGGCTGGACGCCCGCCAGGGTCGAGTGGTTGCGACGTTTCCACCGGGATCGCCGTGCCGGACTGGGCGGGCCTGCCGGTGAGTCGACCTGGGGTGTGGTGACCGCCGACGGTGTCGTCGGCTCGGTGCGCCTGAAGCGCACCGCTGAGGGCGTGCTGGAGACCGGGGTCTGGTTGACGCGGACGGCTCGCGGACGCGGTCTCGGAACAGCGGCGATGGCGGTTGCCGTGCGAAAAGCGGTCGAGCTGGGAGCTCGGGAGGTTCGGGCCGACACGACGGTCGCCAATGTCGGTGCGCTCCGGCTGCTCCGGCGGCTCGGTTTCACCCTCGCCCGCGCCGACGGCGGCGCCGTGCACGGGCTGCTTCGTTTGTGAGTCACACTGCCGCGGCGGGCGGTGGGCAAGCGCCGGCGCGAATCTCGTCGCCGACCGGGCGAGCGCGTAACCTCGGCCCATCGCGGTGACGGGACGATCGGAGTGCGGATGGCGCGCAAGCGGCAGGCGCCGGGCGGCGGGACGGCCGTCGAGGTGGAGCCGGAACGACTGCGGCGGTGGCTCGACCGCTTCGCCGAGCGCAACGACGGTGTGCTGCGGACCGAGCTCGACCCGCGCCAGGTGCGGTTCACGGGCGGAAACGGCGTCACCGCGACGGTGCCGATTCCCTTCGAGCCGTTGGCCGTCGAACCCGGCACGTGCGTCGACGGCGCGTCCGTCGAGGTGCTGCTCGACCACGTGGAGAAACCCCGGCGCATCGGTCTGCTGCTGGCGCGCCTCGGCGGGCACAGCGTGGGCGTCGCCGAGGGCGGCCGCGTGACGGTGTCGCGCACGGACCGGCGCCTCGTCCACGGACGCAACGCCGCCGGAGGCTGGTCGCAGCAGCGGTTCGCGCGCCGCCGCGACGGTCAGGCCCGGCAGGCGCTGCGCGCGGCGGCCGACGACACCGCCGACGTCCTGGGCTCCCGGATCGCCGACCTCGACGCCGTGGTGCTCGGCGGTGACCGCCGAGCCCTGGACGAGCTGAAGACGGACCGCAGGCTCGCGGACGTGTTCGCGAAGGCGGAGCCCCGCGTACTCGACGTCGCCGAGCCGCGCCGCACCGTGCTCGACGAGGCCGCGCAGCGCGCCCGTGCCGTCGAGATCATCGTGCGGTGAGCCGGGCCACCACGGGCGAAAACGACTGGACATCGGCCCCTACACTGGGTGCCGTGGTCGTTCGACTCGAGTAGGCGCCTCGTCGCGCCCTGTGCATCGCCTGTCCGACCACCTCGTCGACACCACGGAGACTCTCAGTGATCACCGCTACCGGGCTCGAACTGCGCGCAGGCTCGCGCATTCTGCTGTCCGACACCACCCTGCGCGTGCAACCGGGGGACCGCATCGGTCTCGTCGGACGCAACGGCGCCGGCAAGACCACCACGATGCGGGTCCTCGCCGGGGAGGGCGACCCGTATGCGGGAGAGGTGCAGCACACCGGTGAGGTCGGCTACCTCCCGCAGGACCCGCGCGAGGGTGATCTGTCGGTCACGGCCAAGGATCGGGTGCTGTCCGCTCGCGGGCTCGACGTGCTGCTGCGCGAGATGGAGAAGGCGCAGACGGCCATGGCGGAACTCGTCGACGACGCCGCCCGCGACAAGGCGGTCCGCCGCTACGGGCGGCTGGAGGAGCGGTTCTCCGCTCTGGGCGGGTACGCCGCCGAGAGCGAGGCCGCGCGGATCTGCGCCAACCTCGGCTTGGAGGACCGCGTCCTGCCGCAGCCGTTGCGCACGCTCTCCGGCGGTCAGCGCCGCCGGGTCGAGCTGGCCCGCATCCTCTTCGCCGCCTCCGAGGCGGGCGCGGGAGGTCGGTCGGGCACCATCCTGCTGCTCGACGAGCCCACGAACCACCTCGACGCCGACTCGATCACCTGGCTGCGGGGCTTCCTCAAGGCCCACACCGGTGGTCTCGTCGTCATCAGCCACGACGTCGACCTGCTCGACGAGGTCGTCAACAAGGTGTGGTTCCTCGACGCCACCCGCGGTGAGCTCGACGGCTACAACATGACCTGGAAGCGCTACCTCGACGCACGGGCCACCGACGAGAAGCGGCGCAGGCGCGAGCGGGCGAACGCGGAGAAGAAGGCCTCCGCGCTGCAACAGCAGGCCGCCAAGCTCGGTGCGAAGGCCACCAAGGCCGTGGCGGCGAAGAACATGGCCCGCCGGGCGGAGCAGTTGCTCGCCAACCTGGACGAGGAACGCCAGGCCGACAAGGTCGCGAACATCCGGTTCCCGGCCCCGGCCCCGTGCGGCCGTACTCCGCTGACGGCGGAGAACCTGTCGAAGTCGTACGGGTCACTGGAGATCTTCACCGGCGTCGACCTCGCCATCGACCGAGGCTCCCGGGTCGTGGTGCTGGGGCTCAACGGTGCGGGCAAGACCACACTCCTGCGGCTGCTGGCCGGGCTGGAGACCCCCGACACCGGACGCGTGGTGCCGGGGCACGGGCTCCGGCTCGGGTACTACGCCCAGGAGCACGAGACCCTGGACCACGACGCGACCGTGTGGGAGAACATCCGGCACCTCGCTCCGGACACCGGTGCCCAGGAACTGCGCAACCTGCTCGGCTCGTTCCTCTTCAGCGGTGAACAGCTCGAACAGCCCGCCAACACGCTGTCGGGCGGTGAGAAGACGCGGCTCGCGCTCGCGGGCCTCGTGTCGAGCGCGGCGAACGTCCTCCTGCTGGACGAACCGACCAACAACCTCGACCCGGCGAGTCGTGAGCAGGTACTCGACGCTTTGCGTCGATACGAGGGCTCCGTGGTTCTCGTGACCCACGATCCCGGCGCGGTCGAGGCGCTCGAACCCGAACGGGTGATCCTCTTGCCGGATGGCACGGAAGATCTGTGGTCCGACGATTATCGGGAACTGGTCGAGCTCGCCTGATCGGGTGTTTTCTCGACGAAATGTGTCGACCACTTCACAGTGGGGCTCGTCTCGTCGGTCCGATGTGCTCACCGCGTGATCGAAAGATCACGGACGGCTTTCTGACCAGGGTCGTTGTGACGTAAGCCCGGTCCGGCCCGGCGGCCCCCCTAACGGGTGGAGTGTGGCGCACCACAGGTCACGACAACGGAGTGGTTTAACGCGTTCCGTCATTGTTCGGTGTACAGCAAGTACCGTATCGGACGTTTTCGACGCCATTCGAGCATGTTTTTCCGTTGTCGTCTGGCATTCGGCCGCGTCGTGTTCGATCATTGCCACGGCAGGGGCTGAAAGTGGCCCGAAACATCAACGGGCGGAAGGTGGATTGACGTGGCAGACCTGAAGAAGGGTGCGCGCATCACCGGAAACACGCGCGACAAGCTGGCCGCTGACTTGAAGAAGAAGTACGAGAAGGGAGCGAGCATCCGCGCTCTGGCCGAGTCGACGGGACGCTCCTACGGCTTCGTGCACCGGGTCCTGTCGGAGTCCGGTGTGCAGCTTCGGGGCAGGGGCGGCGCCACGCGCGTCAAGAAGAAGTAAGAGGGGCGCGATCTCCGTGGGTTCCGGAGCCGGGTCCACCGGTGCCGAGGGGAGCCGGGGCCCGGTTCCGGAACACCAGCACCGCGCCCAGTAGCACGGAGACGTAGACGAGGTAGCCGAACCGGGTGGCCGTCGTCAGCATCGTGAAGGCCAGGAGCCCGACGGCGATGCGCAGGGCGGCGTCGGCCGCGGTCCGCGGTGGGCGGCGGACCAGCCACAGCAGAACAGCGAGCCCCGCGGCCAGCAGCAGCACCAGCGCGATCACAGTGCCCACGGCGCCGGTGCTCGCGATCAACCTCCCGGGCAGCGGACTCGCGGCGGGTGAGGCGATCTCCCCGAGGCCCGCCGGGAAGAGCAGGACGTGTTCGGCGAACGCTTTCGGGTTCACCAGGAGCACGGGCACCGTCACCACAACGGTGACGCCGACGAACACCCCGCCGAACCGCGCCAGGGCACGGGCGCCCAGCCGACTGAACACGAGGAAGCCCACCACCACGGCGGCGGGCGCGGCGATGAGCTTCGCGCTCGTCACGAGCGCGCACACGAGGGCCGCCCAGCCCGGACGGTCCGTCGCCGCGAGCGCCACCGCCAGCAGGACCAGACCCACGATGGCCAGATCGGGTCCCGCGGTCGCCCAGGTCAGTGCGGTCAGCGGGAAGGCCACCGCGAGCTGGGCACCGCGGACCGGCGGTGACGACACCCGCAGCAGCCGCAGGCTCGCGAGGACGCAGAGGACCGCCGCACCGGCGAACACGACCCGAGCGTCGGTCACCGCGTCGGCGAACGGTGTTCCGCCGACGAGTGCGCGGGGCAGCCCGAACACCGCCATCACGGGCCCGTACGGCGTGTAGTCGTGCACGTGTGGCACGCGGTCGAGTGCGGCGATGTCGAGATACGGCGTACCCGTGTCCAACAGGGTGCTCGCGGCGCGCTCGATGACCCAGACCTCGGGTTGGGCGCTCCACAGTCCCTCGGCGTCGGTCCAGTCGGCGTTCGCGATCTGGCGTCGGACGAGCAGCGTCACCAGCGGAGCGAGCATGCCGACGACGCCCACCACCGCCACGCCGACCCAGCGGGACCGCACCCGCGAGGCCCGGCCTCGCGGCGTGAGGAGCAGCCACGAGGTGTGCACCAGCGCGAGTCCGTACCCGGCGGTGGCGAAGGCGCCCCAGACGCGGAACCCGAGGTGCTTGTCGGTGAGCGCCATGACGAGCGCGTAGCAGGCGCACCCCAGGTAGAGCAGCGCGTCGACGGCCGGCGGTCGCCGGTTCAGCGCCGACCGCAGACGCGTGACGGCGCTCGCCGGAGCGCGCGCCGTCGAGTCGTCAGCCTGGGTCCCCATGGCGGTCGAGACTACCGGCGCGTCCCGACTGTCGGTGGTGACGGGCAGAATCAGCGCGAGGTGGCCGGGAAGATGCGCGGCCCCACCACTGTTGTGTCGGACGCGTGAGAGGAGTCGTGGGCGTGGACAACACGTGGGGGTTGCTTCGGGGTGCGATGCAGTCGGCTGACGCGCCGCGAGGCCTGCGCAAGGGGACCGTCCGCCGCGTGGCCTCGTTCGCCCGGCCGCACTGGCGGAGGTTGCTGGTCTTCCTGGCGCTGACGGTCGTGTCGGCCGTCCTCGCCGTCACCACTCCGCTCCTGGCCGGGCGGGTGGTCGACGCGATCGTGGGCGGGAAGTCCGCGTCCACCGTGATCTGGCTCGCGGTCGTCATCGCGGGCATCGCCGTGGCCGACGCCGCGCTGGGGCTCGCCGAGCGCTGGCAGTCCGCCCACATCGGGGAGGGGTTGATCCTCGACCTGCGCAGGGCGGTGTTCGAGCACGTGCAGCGGATGCCCGTGGCGTTCTTCATGCGGAGCCGCACGGGCGCGCTGGTGAGCAGGCTGAACAACGACGTCATCGGCGCGCAGCGCACGTTCACCGCCACGCTGTCCGGGCTCGTCACCAACGTCATCCAGCTGGTGCTCTCGCTGGCCGTGATGGTGACGTTGTCGTGGCAGGTGACGCTCGTGGCTCTGGTGCTCCTGCCGATCTTCGTGCTGCCCGCCCGGCGGATCGGGCGCCGGATGGCCGACCTGCAGCACCAGGCGGCCGAACTCAACGCCGGGATGACGACCCAGATGACCGAGCGGTTCTCGGCGGCCGGTGCCACGCTCGTGAAACTGTTCGGCAGGCCGAAGGCCGAGGCCGAGGAGTTCGGCGCGCGGGCGGGCCGGGTCCGAGACATCGGTGTGCGCACGGCCATGCTGACGCGCTGGTTCATGACGAGCCTCACGCTCGTGTCAGCGTTGGCGCAGGCGCTCGTCTACGGCCTTGGCGGGTGGCTCGCGCTCACCGGTCGGCTTGATCCGGGCACGGTCGTCGCGCTGGCCCTGTTGCTGACGCGCCTGTACACGCCGCTGACAGCGCTGGCCAACGTGCGGGTGGACATCATGACCGCGCTCGTGTCGTTCGAGCGCGTGTTCGAGGTGCTCGACCTCAAGCCGATGATCACCGAGAAGCCGGACGCCAGGTCGGTGCCGCCGGGTCCGGTGTCGGTGGAGTTCGACGACGTGCGGTTCGCCTACCCGTCGCCGCAGACCCACTCGCTGGCCTCGCTCGAAGAGGTGTCCACAGTGGATACCCGCGGGGGTGAGCAGGTGGTGCACGGGGTCAGCTTCCATGCCGAGCCCGGGCGGATGGTGGCGCTCGTGGGCCCCTCCGGCGCGGGTAAGTCGACCATCGCGTTCCTGGTGGCGCGGCTCTACGACGTCGACTCCGGCGCGGTGCGGTTGGGTGGCGTGGACGTCCGGGACCTGTCGTTCGAGTCACTGCGCCGGACCGTGGGATTCGTCACGCAGGACGGGCACCTCTTCCACGACACCATCCGGGCCAACCTCACCTACGCGCGGCCGGACGCGAGGGACGGGGAGATCTGGGACGCGCTGCGGCGCGCACGGCTGGAGGACTTGATGCGGTCGTTGCCCGACGGCCTGGACACCGTGGTGGGCGAGCGCGGCTACCGGCTGTCCGGAGGGGAGCGGCAGCGGCTCACCATCGCCCGGCTGCTGCTCGCCCAGCCCCGAGTGGTGGTGCTCGACGAGGCCACCGCTCACCTCGACTCCGAGTCGGAGGCCGCGGTGAGTGAGGCACTGGTCGACGCGTTGAGCGGACGCACCGCGCTCGTCATCGCCCATCGCCTCTCCACGGTGCGCGCGGCCGACCGGATCCTCGTGGTCGAGGACGGTCGTGTCGTGGAGCACGGCACGCACCCCGAGCTGCTCGCGCTCGGGGGCCGGTATGCGGAACTGCACAACACGCAGTTCGCGACGGACGAGCGGTCCGTCGCGTGACCGCCGCCGAGGCGGTGCGCCCGTCGCTGAGCACGCTTCCGGCGGGCACGCCACGGCCGCGGGCGGTGGCGCTCGTCCTGCACGGGGGTGCCGAGTACGGAGCCGACGTCGTGCGTCCGTGGCGGCTGGCGTACCTGCGCATGGTGCCGGTCGCGCGCGCCGTGCACGCGGCCGGAGCACGGCACGGTCTGGAAGTACGGTTGCTGCGCAACCGGGTGCGCGGGTGGAACGAGCCGGATCGCCATCCGGTCGAGGACGCGCGGTGGGCGCTCGACACGATCAGGGCGGAGCGTCCCGGTGTGCCCGTGGTGCTGATCGGCCATTCCATGGGTGGTCGCGTGGCACTGCGGGTGTGTGATGACGAGGCGGTGTCCGGTGCGTGCGCGTTCGCGCCGTGGACCCCCGACGGCGAGCCCGTGGAACCGGTGGCGGGTCGCACCGTCGTGATCGCCCACGGTGTGCACGACCGAGTGACCAACCCCGGCGACTCCTACCGCTACGCGCAGCGCGCCGACGCCCACGCCGCGCGGCTCGCGCGTTTCGACGTCGTCGCGGAGAGTCACGCGTTGATGCGCAGGCCGCTGGTGTGGAATCGGCTCGCCTGCGAGTTCGCGGTGCAGACCACGGGGCTGGTCCCGGCGGAGGGGATTCTGCCCCGTGCCTTTGCTCACGATGCTCCATCTCGGTGGCGTCGACTGCTCTGACCGGGGCATTCGTGGTCTCGACCTGCCTCCAAGCCACCTCCCGCACAACCTGATCGGGGGATGCCGCGTCTAGGTGACAAGGCATGCGGTTAGGTATGCGTGCGCACAGCAGCCGCACCAGATGATCGGGAGTGGTCATGACCTACGGCGGGCACCAGGGTGGACAGGGTGGTGGGCACCGGCCACCTCCTCCGGGCCGGAGGCCGCCACAAGGGCCCCGACGACAACAGCAGGCGCAGATGATGCCCGTCCCCGGCAGTGCGAGGGCTCGGCAGGCGCCGCGTTCGCCGCAGCCGACGCGGGTCGGCCCACCGCCGCAGCAACCGCCACCACCTCGGGAGCGGCCGCCGCAGTCACCGCAGGGTCGCCCCCGTCGCAAGCGGTGGTCGTTCGGCAAGGTGCTGCTGAGCCTGTTTCTGGTGTTCGTCCTGTTCGTCGGAGCCGTGTGGTTCTACCTCGACAGCTCGATCACCCGCATCGACGCGCTGCCCGACGACTACGAGGGCAGGCCCGCCGCGGCGGAGGGCACCAACTGGTTGCTCGTGGGGTCCGACTCCCGCGAAGGGCTCGACGAAGAGCAGATGGCGAAGCTGTCCACCGGTGACGCGGGGGGCAGGCGCACCGACACGATCATGCTCGTCCACATTCCGGACAACGACACGCCGCCCACCCTGCTGAGCCTTCCCCGGGACTCGCGGGTGGAGATCCCGGGCCACGGGGTCAACAAGATCAACGCGGCGTTCGCCTTCGGTGGCGCCCCGCTGTTGACGAAGACGGTGGAGCAGGCCACCGGACTGCGGATCGACCACTACGCCGAGATCGGGTTCGGCGGGTTCGCCAACGTCGTCGATGCCATCGGCGGGGTCGAAATGGACATTCCGAACGAAATGCGTGACACCAAGACCGGGATCGTGATCCCGGCGGGCACGCAGACCCTCGACGGCGCGCAGGCGCTCGGGTTCGTCCGCATGCGCTACAGCGACGCGACGCCGCGATCCGACCTGGACCGGGTGGCGAACCAGCGCAAGTTCATCGGCGCGTTGGCCTCCGAGATCGCGAGTCCGGCCACACTGCTCAACCCGTTCGACGTCTTCCCGCTGCTCGGGGCTGTGCCCGACGCGTTGGCCCTCGACACCGACGACCACCTGCACCACCTGGTCGGCCTGGCGTGGGCGATGCGGGGGATCGGCGACGGCGGCGTGGTCACCACCACCGTGCCGGTCACCTCGTCCTCCGCCGAGTCGTGGGACCCGGCGAAGTCGGAGGCCCTGTTCGAGGCACTGCGCACCGACTCGCCGATCCCCGAGGACGCCCTCATGGAGTGAGAGGTCTCGACCGCCTACGTCGTGATCAGGGCGGGCACGGGCCGGGGACGTCCGTGTTCGTCGATGGCGACGAACGTCAGCCGGGCCGTCGCGACGTCGGTGGTGGGACCCGAGGCGTTCCAGCGTTCGGAGGTCACCCGGACCACCGTGGCCATCGAGGTCCGTCCGGCGCTCTCCAGCTCCGCGTGGACGCTGAGCAGGTCGCCGGCCCGCACGGGAGCCAGGAAGGTCATGCGGTCGACGGACGCGGTCACCGCCGGTCCGTCGGCGTGGCGGGCCGCCGCTGCCGCGGCCGCGTCGTCGATCAGCTTCATCACCACCCCGCCGTGGATGGTGCCGTAGAGGTTCGTGTCGTGCTCGCTCATGATGTGGGCGAGCGTCACCCGGGAGTCGGCCGGTGCCTTGCGCCCGGGTACGGAACGGACGGTGCTGCGGTGTGCCACGTGAGCTCTCCTTCGCGAGTCGCGGCGGACGGCCGTGCGCGGGCGCGCACGGGCAGCGGCAGGTCTTCGGACTCGCGGGCACACCGCCGGTTCCTGACCGGAAGGCGGTTCCTACTGGCCGTCGCTTCCCAGGCCGGGTCGGCCCAGTGCTCGATGACGGCGGTCGTTCCCACTCACCGCTGCGGGGCAGTCCCGGATTCGCACCGGGTTCCCTCTTGCGACGCCCCACCGGAGAGCGGGGCGAACCGCTGCGCTTCCCACCCTACGACGTGGTGGAGCGGGGTTCGGTCAGGCTTCGTCGACCGGTCGTAGCCTGCGTTCGACGGCGGAGCGTTGGGGTTCGGCCGACAACTCCCGCCACAGCGCCAACGCCCGGTGGAAGTAGTCCCGGGAGGTCTGCTCCTGGCCGAGGGATTCGTGGAGCTCGCCGAGCCGTTGGCTGACGACCGCCTCGGAGCGGCGATCCCCGGTGTCGCGGTGCACGGCGAGGGAGTTGGCCAGGAGCAGTTGGGCGTGGGCCAACTCGCCGCTGCGCAGGCACAACTCGCCGAGGCTCTGCTGCGCGTACCCGGCGCAGTGGTCGTCGTCGAGGTCGTCGAACACGGCGATGGCCTCGTCGAGTCGTTGCCGCGCGAGCCCGAGCTGCCCGCGCCGCTGGTGGAGGAGGGCCTGGCGGTGGACGGCGTGTGCGGCGCGGTGGCGGTCGCCGATCGCGCACGCGAGCGCGTAGGCGTCGGTGAACCACGTCTCGGCGTTGTCGAACGCGCCCTCGTCCATGCGCACCGTGCCGATCGCGATGCGGGCCACCGCCTCCCCGTGGAGATCCCCGACCTGGGAGAACAGCTCCAGTGCGCGGCGGCTGCACTCCAGCGCGCGGGCCCGGTCACCGCGGATGCGGTGCACCGTGCCGCGGCTCGCGACGGCCACGGCCTCGCCCTGCGCGTGTCCGAGGCGCGCGAAGAGCTCGGCCGAGCGGTCGAACAGACGCAGCGCCTCCTCGTAGCGGTCCTGGTAGACCCGCACCTGGCCGAGGTCGCGCAGCACGATCGCCTCGCCGTGCCGGTCGCCGGTCCTGCGCGCCGCCGTGAGAGCGTGCTCGTCGGCGCGCCACCAGTCCTCCCAACGGTTGCGCAGGTCGTAGTAGGGCGTGAGCACGGTGGCGAGCCGCCACGCGGCTCCGTCCGCGGCGAACCCGGCCGCCGGTTCGAGGAGGGCGGCCGCGGTGGGGTGTTCGGCGTCGAACCACGCCACGGGATCGCGCACCAGCCGGTCGAGGTCGTGCGGTCGCCAGTAGGTCGGCGGCACCGGAGTCGGCGCGACCCCGAAGTACCGCACGGGCATGCGCTCCACCGAGGCACTCGCGGCGGCGTAGTAGCCCTCGACGACCCGCCGGATCCGCCGGCGATCCGTGTCGTCGGCGCGTTCGGCGGCGTAGCAGCGGAGCAGGTCGTGCATGCGGTAGCGGGGAGCGCCGGTCGCGTCCTCGCCGACGAGCTCGACGAGGTGGGCGTCGACGAGGACGTCGAGCACGGCCTCGGCGGTGTCGGCGCCGGTGGTGTCGGTGTTGTCGCCGGCCAGGATCGCACCCACCGTCCACCCCGGGAACGAGACGGGGCCCAGCGCGCCCAGCGCGCGGAACGCGGTGGCGGCCTCGCCGGGCAGTCGGGCGTAGCTGAGTTCGAGACTCGCGCGCACGGCGAGGTCCCCGACCCGGAGCTCGTCGAGCCGGCGGCGTTCGTCGGCGAGGCGGTCGGCGAAGTACGACAGCGACAGCCGGCGCCGTCCGGCCAACCGGGCGCCCGCCACCCACAGGGCCAGGGGCAGCTTGCCGCAGGAGTCGACGATGCGTGCGGCGTGCTCGGGCTCGGCCTGGACCCGCGCCGTACCGACGATGCCGGACAGCAGCCGCAGCGCGGAGTCGTGGTCGAGCACGTCCAGTTCGACGTGCCGGGCGGCGGTCAGTTCGGGCATCCGGATGCGGGAGGTCACGAGCACCACCGACGGCCCGGTGCCGGGTAGCAGCGGCCGTACCTGCGCGGCCGAGGCGGCGTCGTCGAGGACTACGCACGAGGACCGGTGCGACAACGCCGACCGCAGGGCCGCTGCGCGCTCGGACTCGTCGGACGGCAGTGTCTTGTCCGACGCTCCCAGCGAACGGAGTACCTCTCCGAGCACGTCGGAGGCCCGGCGCGGTGCCGCCGTCGTACCCGCGAGGCCGACGTGGAGGTGGTCGTCGTCGGTGTCCCGCCGCAGCCGGTGTGCGATGTGCACGGCCAGGCTGGACTTCCCGACTCCGGGCGGTCCGGAGATCACGACCACGGTCGGGTCGCCGGCGGCTTGGCGCCGCCGAACGAGGGCGATCACGTCGGCGACGTGCTCCTCGCGCCCGGTGAGATCGGGGACGTCGAGTGGAAGCTGGCACACGGTGCGCCGGGGTGAGCCCGGGGGCCGTCGTGGCGCTGGGGGCACCGGCGCCGTCAGACGCGCGCGCAGGTCGCGCAACCGGGGCCCGGGCGCCGCGCCCATCTCCTCACGGAACAGCCGTTCCACCTCGTCGTAGGCCTCCACGGCCTCGGCGCGGCGGCCGCAGCGGTCGAGCGCGACGATGAGGTGCGCCCACAGTTCCTCCCGGAACGGGTCGCGCACCAACAGTTCACGGAGGTCGGGCACCACGTCACGGTGTTCGCCGCAGGCGAGCCGGGCGCGGACCCGCAACTCGTCCGCCTCGAGGCGCAGCTCGTCGAGGCGAGCGAGCACCGGCCCCCAGGAGTGGTGGTGCGGCATGTCGGCCAGAGGCGCTCCGCGCCAATGGGGTTCGGCGGCCGCGAGCTGGGTCAACGCGTCGGCGGGCCGGTCCTCGGCCATGGCCCGCCGGGCTGTTGCCACGTGGTCGGCGAAGACCGTGGTGTCGAGCTCGTCCCGGGCCACCGCGATCCGGTAACCCGCCGGTCCACGATGGATCCGGTCCTCGGTCAGTACCCGGCGCAGTGAATGGACGTACGTCCGGAGGTTGGCCGCGGCGGAGCGCGGCGGATCCTCGGGCCACACGACGTCGATCAGGGAGTCCGTGGAGACCAGGGTGCCGGATTCGAGCAGCAGGGCCGCGAGCAGCAGTCGGGGCTTGCGACCGCCCAACGGCACCTGCCGGCCGTCGATCTCGGCACCGAGCGGACCCAGGAGGTGAAAGCGGATCTCGGCCACCCGGCACCTCCGCGGTGATCAGCTCTGCTGGTGGGCGCGCAGGACCTCGAGCGCCTTGTCGGCGTGTACGGACATCCGGAACTCGCTGCGGATCACGGCGAGCACCGTGCGATCGGTGTCGATCACGAAGGTGTGGCGCTTGGTGACCAGCGGGCCGAGGTTGCGGCGCACGCCGAACAGACCGGCGACCTCGCCCTCGGTGTCCGACAGCAACGGGAAGCCGAGGTTGTTGGTCTCGGAGAACTGCCGCTGCCGCTCGACGGAGTCGCGGCTCACGCCGACCGGCTGGGCTCCGAGCGCGGCGAACTCGGAGGCGAGGTCGCGGAAGTGGCAGCTCTCGGCCGTGCACCCCGCCGTCATGGCCGCCGGATAGAAGAACAGCACCACCGGGCCCGATTCGAGGAACTCGATCAGCCGCCGGGAGGTGCCCGTCTCGTCGGGCAACGCGAAGTCCGGCGCGCGCTCTGCCTGCTTCATGGCGGCTATGGTTGCACGCGCTCCGTCGATTTCGCGAGCATCGTTCGCACTCCGTCGGCGTCGATCTCCTCACCGAAGACCGCGCCGCGGCCCGCGACGACACCGAGCTCGGCGAGCCGTTCGGCGTGGGCGGCGTCGCGCACACCGTCGACGCCGATGCGCGTGATGCCGAGTTCGCGGGCTCGTTTCACCAGCATCGCGAAGTGGCGGTGAGCCCCCTGGGCGTTGCCCTCGTCCTCGTCGGCGAGGGCGTCGACGAGCGGGCCCGACACGATGACGAAGCCGACGGGGAGTGTGTGCCGGTGGACCAGTTCCAGGTCCGCGACCCCGGACACCGCCAGAGTGATCTTGACGTTGAGCTCGGCGAGGATCGACAGGTTCTCCAGTACCTCGCCCCGAGGGTCGGTGAGCGTCGCGGAGTCGCTGCAGATGCGCAGCTTCTGCGGCGGCAGACCGGTGCGCGCGAGCTCGGTGCGGACGAACCGCACCAGGTTGGGGTCGAGGGCGAGCCGGGTCGGCAGTCGCACGCACAGATCCGGCGCGCCGCCGTCGAACTCGCGCTGCCAGGAGGCGGCGTCGAGCATGGACTGGGCCAGCAGCAGCTCGCCCAGCGCGGGAGTCATGCCGGTGGTGTCGGCGAGTGAGAAGAAGTCCTCGGGCCGCAGGACACCGTGCTCGGGATGGTCCCAGCGGAGCTGGGCGTTGACCACGGCGACCCGGCGCCGGTCGTCGAGGGTGACCGTGGGCTCGTAGTCCACAGCGAACTGGCCGTTCTCCAGACCACCGCCGATCGCGGCGCCGATGTGGAACCGTCGCCGGTCGCGCCCGTGGAGTTCCTGCTCGAACAGCATCCACTGGGCCTTGCCGTTCTCCTTGGCGCGGTGCAGCGTGATCTCGGCGGCCCGGTGCAGCTCCTCGCGCGTCTGCCCGGCGCCGCCCGCGACGACGATGCCGACGCTCACGCTGGTCGCGACCCCGGTGCCGTCCACGTACACGGGCTCGGCGAGTTCGCGCATCGCCTCCTCGACCAGGTCCACGACGGCGGCGGTGTCGATGGTGCCGTTCTCGTCGCCGCGCAGCAGCACGGCGAAACCGTCGCCGGACAACCTCGCCAGCACCGCCTCGGACGAGGACTGCGTGGCGACGAGGAGTTCGAGTCGGCGCGCGACCTGGCGCAGGACCTCGTCGCCCGCGCCCGGGCCGAGGCCGTCGTTGACGACCCGGAACCCGTCGATGTCGAGATAGACGAGGGCGAGCTGGCCACCCGAGGACGCGGCCGCCGCGAGGGCGGTGTCGAGCTGGTTCTCGAAGTGGTACGAGTTGGGCAGACCGGTGAGGGAGTCCTGGGTGTTCTGCCGACGCAGCTGCTCGCTGAGCAGGGCGAGCTCGTGCACGTCCTCGACGAGCAGAAGCGGGTGGGGAAAGCCGGGGCCGTCGGCGGTGATGGTGGCGACGGTGACGCGGGTGCGGAGGGTGCCGTCCCTGCCGTGGGTCAGCGTGATCCGCTCCTGCCGAGGTCTTCGGGCGGGCAAAAGCGCTTCGTCGACCACAGCGGACAGCACCGTCGCGTCGTGGGGAGTGGCGGCGAGTCGGGTGAGCGGGAGGCCGATGAGTTCCTCGCGCGAGAGGTGGACGAGATCGACGAAGGCGGGATTGACGTCGCGGACGGTGTTGTCGGAATCGCCGAGGACCACACCGATCGGCGAGGCGGCGTAGAGGTCGGCGAACCGGCGGACCGCCGCGTCGCGGGCCGTCCGCGCCTCCGCCTGCGCTTCCCGGGCGAGGGAGAGCAGGGCGGGTTGCAGGGTCTCCGCGGACACCGACACGCCGTCGACCTCGGCGAGCCGCGCCGCCCACCGGCGCGCGATGTCCCCCAGGCCTGGTGTGTCACCAGGTTCCGGCACGTTTCACCTCGCAGGAGCCTCGTCGATCAACAACACGGGAATCCGCACAGCATAGTGTCCGGACCGCAGTCCGGAACCCTGCAACCGCATCATGCAATAAGCATGTTGTCTACCGCCTGGAAGAGTGGATCGACCACCCCACCGGGTCACGGCGGCAGCCCCGCCTATGGTGCTCGGTCGCGCAGAGTTCGGCTACTCGAACACGGGACGGGCACGACCGTGAGCCGGTGTGCGTCCGGGCGACGCCGTCGTCCCGGGGCCGGGGACCCGCCGCGGCGACAGCTCCCCGACCCCGTCACGCCGTCACGTCAGTCCCATTCCAGAGCCGCGCCGCTGCGGTAGTCGGTGACCCGCGTTTCGAAGAAGTTCTTCTCCTTCCGCAGATCCATGGCCTCCGACATCCACGGGAAGGGGTTGTCCGCCACCCCGAACACGGGCTCCAGGCCCAGTTGGGCCGCCCGGCGGTCGGTGATGAAGTGCATGTACTGCTCGCACAACTCCGCCGACAGCCCGAGCATCGGCCTCGGCATCGTGTCGCGGGCGTAGGCGACCTCCAGCGCGCACGCCTCCACGAGCATGTCGCGCACCTCCTGCTGGAATTCCGGCGTCCACAGGTGCGGGTTCTCCGCCTTGATCTGGTTGATGCAGTCGATGCCGAAGTTCAGGTGGATCGACTCGTCGCGCAGGATGTACTGGTACTGCTCGGCGATGCCGACCATCTTGTTGCGCCGACCCAGCGACAGGACCTGCGCGAACCCGGTGTAGAACCACATGCCCTCGAACACGACGTAGAACGCCACGAGATCGCGCAGGAACTCCTGGTCGGCCTCGACGGTGCCGGTGCGGAACTCGGGGTTCTCCAGCGACCGCGTGTACCGCAACGCCCACGAGTCCTTGTCCGCGATGGACGGCACCTCGCGGTAGGCGTTGAACAACTCGCCCTCGTCGAGGCCGAGGCTCTCGCACACGTACTGGAACGTGTGGGTGTGCACGGCCTCCTCGAACGCCTGCCGGAGCAGGTACTGGCGGCACTCCGGGTTGGTCAGATGCCGGTAGACGGCGAGCACCAGGTTGTTGGCCACCAGCGACTCGGCGGTCGCGAAGAACCCGAGGTTGCGCGTCAGCATCAACCGCTCGTCGTCGGTCAGGCCGTCCTTCGACTTCCACAGCGCGATGTCGGCCTGCATCGCGACCTCGGTGGGCATCCAGTGGTTGTCACAGCCCGCGAGATACTTCTCCCACGCCCAGCCGTACTTCATCGGAAGCAGCTGGTTGACGTCGGCCCGCGCGTTGATCATGGCTTTGTCGTCCACGTTCACGCGTGCGGCCCCGAAGTCGAGGGTGAGGTTCTGGCTCAACGAAGGTCCTTCCTGGGTGGTGCTGTCGGTGGTCACTGGCAGGCCTCGCACTCGGGGTCGTCGATTCGGCAGGCGGCGGATTCGACTGACTCGACGGCCACGGCGGGCACCGTGGGAGTGACGGCGTTGAGCCGCCCGTCCGTCCCACGCAGGGTGCTCTTCTCCACCTGGGTCGCGGCGCGCGAGCGCAGGTAGTACGTCGTCTTGAGACCGCGTCGCCACGCGTGCCGGTACAACGCGTCGAGGGCTCGCCCGCTCGGTTCGGCGAGGTAGAGGTTGAGCGACTGCGCCTGGTCGATCCACTTCTGCCGCCGCGCCGCCGCGTCGACGAGCCACCGGCTGTCGATCTCGAACGCCGTCGCGTACAGCGCCTTGAGGTCGTCGGGCACCCGGTCGATGGGGGCCAGCACCCCGTCGTGGAACTTGAGCTCGGCCACCAGGTCGTCGTCCCACAGCCCGCGCCGCTTGAGGTCGCGCACGAGCTGCGGGTTCACGACGGTGAACTCGCCGGACATGTTCGACTTGACGAAGAGGTTCGAGAACAGCGGCTCGATGGACTGCCCGACCCCGCAGATGTTGGAGATGGTGGCGGTCGGAGCGATGGCGAGCACGTTGGAGTTGCGCATGCCGACCGTGCGCACGCGCTCGCGCAACGAGTCCCAGTCGAGCGTGGTGCTGGTGTCGATGTCGAGCTCGCCCTCCCCTCGGGCCTCGGCCAGCAGCCGCAGCGAGTCGATCGGCAGAACGCCCCGGCTCCACAGCGATCCGGCGAACGACGAGTACGCGCCACGCTCGGCGGCGAGCTCGGCCGACGCCGAGATCGCGTGGTAGCTCAACACCTCCATGCTGCGGTCGGCGAACTCGACGGCCTCGTCCGACGCCTGCGGGATGCCGAGCTCGAACAGGGCGTCGGAGAAGCCCATGAGCCCCAACCCCACCGGGCGGTGGCGCAGGTTCGACCGCTCCGCCTCCGGCACGGTGTAGAAGTTGATGTCGATCACGTTGTCGAGCATGCGCACGGCCGTGGTCACCGTCCGGCGCAGAGCCTCGACGTCCAGACCGTTCGCGCCGACGTGGCGGGCGAGGTTCACGGACCCGAGGTTGCACACGGCCACCTCGTCGGCGCTGGTGTTGAGCGTGATCTCCGTGCACAGGTTGGAGGAGTGCACCACCCCGGCGTGCTGCTGCGGCGACCGCAGGTTGCACGGGTCCTTGAAGGTGATCCACGGGTGGCCGGTCTCGAACAGCATCGTCAGCATGCGCCGCCACAGCTGGGTGGCGCTGACGCGGCGGAACACGCGGATCTCGCCCGCGTCGGCCGCCTTCTCGTAGGCGCGGTAGCGCTCGGCGAAGGCCGTGCCGTAGAGATCGTGCAGGTCGGGAACCTCGTCGGGGGAGAAGAGGGTCCAGTCCTCGTCGGCCTCGACCCGGCGCAGGAATTCGTCGGGCACCCAGTTGGCGGTGTTCATGTCGTGGGTGCGCCTGCGGTCGTCGCCGGTGTTCTTGCGCAGGTCGAGGAACTCCTCGATGTCGATGTGCCAGGTCTCCAGGTAGGCGCACGCGGCGCCCTTGCGCTTGCCGCCCTGGTTCACGGCCACCGTGGTGTCGTTGGCGATCTTGAGGAAGGGCACGACACCCTGCGACTTCCCGCCGGTGCCCCGGATGTGGGCGCCGAGTCCGCGCACGGGGGTCCAGTCGTTGCCCAGACCACCGGAGTACTTCGCGAGCAACGCGTTGTTGCGGTAGCCGCTGAAGATCGACGCCAGGTCGTCGGACACGGTGGTGAGGAAGCACGAGGACAGCTGGGGCCTGCGTGTGCCGGCGTTGAACAGCGTCGGCGTGGAGGTCATGAAGCGCAGCGACGACAGCAGTTCGTAGAACTCGACGGCCCTGGCCTCGCGGTCGGGTTCGGCGACCGCGAGGCCCATCGCCACGCGCATGAAGAACGCCTGCGGCAGCTCGAACCGGATGCCCGCGTGGGGATCGCGCAGCAGGTAGCGGTCGTACAGCGTCTGCAGCCCGAGCAGTCCGAGGTCGAGATCGCGTTCCGGGCGCAGGGCCGCGGTGATGACGTCCAGGTCGAACTCCGCGAGCTCCTCGGTGAGCAGGTGCAGTTCGACGCCGCGACGCAGGTAGTCCCGGAAGTAGTCGCCGTACCGGGCGGCCAGCTCCGGATGGTCCGGGTGCCGGGGCTCCCCGGCGAGGTAGCCGACGGCCTCGGCTCGGAGCGAGTCCAACAGCAGGCGGGCGGCGACGAACGAGTAGTTCGGCTCGCGCTCCACGAGGGTGCGGGCCGCCATGACCTGCGCGAGCGCCAGCTCCTCGGCGCCGATCCCGTCGTAGACGTTGCGCTCCAGCTCCGCGAGAACCGCCTCGGCGGAGGTGTCCGGCAGTCCGGCGACGGCCTCCCGCACGACCTTCTCGACCCGCTCCCACGGCACCCGGGCAGCCCCGCGAGAGCGGGGCGAAACGGTGTCCGGGGCAGCTTCCACTGACATGAGACGACTCCATGAGGGTGTGGTCGACCGCCTCGCGGGCCGGGTTGCCCGCGAGTTCGGTCGATCTTCGGTTGTTCTGAGGTCTTGGTGGCCGAAGCCTACATGTGGGGGTTCAAGGCTTTGCACCACCCAAGATATGGGCGTGTCGTCACACTGTGCAGTGTCCGATTAGCTGTCCGTGAAATTCCGCGGGTCGGTGCAGGTCAGCTCGCGACCGCAGTGTCCGGCGGGTTCGCGGCCTCGCCACTGCGCCGGATTTGGAAGTCGGCGAGCCTCAGCGTCCGCGTCCTACGGCGGTATTCGAACGTGCGCCCCGGCCAGATCGACACCACACGTCCCCGCGCGTCGCGGTACCAGCTCCGGCACCGGGTCCATGCCGAGCGCGTGAGTCTGGCCTGGACCTCGTCGTCCCAGCGCTGTTCCGCCTCGGGGTGGACGTCGAGGGCCGCGTCGGGGTGGCGACGCAGCCAGCGCACCGCCTCGCGGATGTAGCGTGCCTGGCTCTCCAGCATGTGCACGATCGAGCCGCCCCCGAGGTTGGTGTTGGGCCCGTAGACGAGGAACAGGTTCGGAAAACCGGGGACCGTGATCCCGAGATGCGCGCGGGCACCGTCACGCCACGCCTCGGAGAGAGTTCGTCCGCCCACGCCGCGGACGGACATCGAGCCCAGGAACTCCGTGGCGGCGAAGCCGGTCCCGTGGACGATGACGTCCACCTCGTACTCCGTTCCGTCGGCCGTGCGCACTCCCGTGGGCGTCACCTCCACGACGTCTCCCGCGACGACGTCCACAGTGGGCGAAGCGAGCGCGGGATAGTAGTCGTTGCTGAACAGGACGCGCTTGCAACCGAGCCGGTGATCCGGGCTCAGCGTGGCACGCAGCCGTTCGTCCTGGACGGACCGCGCGAGGTTCCGTCGGGCTTGGACGGTGAACAGTGGAGCGAACAGCGACCACTTCGTGAGGCACTGCTGCGCGAACTCGGTGTAGAGCCAGAACCCCAGCCGATCGAGCTTCTGCAGAAGAGGAACGGCCCGCAACAGCGCCGCGACGCGTCCGGTGTAGACTCGGTCGGCCTTGGGCAGCACGTACGGTGCGGTGCGCTGGAACACGGTCACCGCCGCCGCCTGCCGCTGGAGGAACGGGATGAACTGCACGGCACTCGCCCCGGTGCCGATCACCGCGACCCGCTTGCCCGTGAGGTCGCAGCCGTGGTCCCACCGCGCCGAGTGGAAGGACGGGCCGGTGAACGTCTCGACGCCCGGCACCGCCGGATACACCGGTCGGGACAGCTGCCCCGTGGCGGGAACCAGCACCCGCGCGCGGTAGCGCGTGCCGTCCGCCGTGTGCACGAGCCAGCGTCCCGTGCCCTCGTCGAACTCGGCTGAGGTGACCTCGCTGCGGAACCGGACGACGGTGGACAGCCCGCAGCGGCGAGCCACCCGGCGCAGGTACTCCAGAATGTCGGGCTGGAGCGCGTACCGGCGCGGCCAGTCGGGGTTCGGTGCGAACGAGAACGAGTACAGCGGTGACGGGACGTCGCACCCCGCGCCGGGATAGGTGTTGTCCCGCCAGACGCCGCCCACGTCGTCGGACGCTTCCAGCACCACCACGTCGTGGATCCCCGCCCGCCGCAATTCCACGGCCACGGCGATGCCTCCGAAACCCGCGCCCACCACGAGCACACCGGTGTCGATGATCTCCATGGATCCGGGAGGCTAGAGCCGTTGGAGTGGTCTTCTCCAGGTCCCGGCGGGACAGGAAATTGATAGTTTCGGCCACATGGTCGGCTGGGACTTCCGGCGGAGCGTCGCGAGCGTCGCGTTGCTTGCGGCCTTCGCCGCGGAACGGGGCGTGCCTGCCGAGGCCGTACTGAGCGGAACCGGGCTCGACACCGCCACAGTGCGCGACCCACACGCACAGGTGGAGGCGCGGCAGGAACTCGCCGTCGTGCGCAACCTCCTCGCCCACTGCGGTGGCGGGCCGACCGAGCTCGGTAGCGCCGTGGGCCGCCGCTACCACGCCACCGTCTACGGGATCTGGGGGTTCGCGGTCACCAGCAGCCGTACCGTCGGCGATGCGATCCGGCTCGCCCTGCGCTACGTCCAGCTGACCTACGTGTTCTGCGTTCCCGAACTGCGTCTCGTGGGCGATCTCGTGGCGCTTCACTGCCGCGCCGACACCGTGCCCGCCGACGTCCGTTCCTTCCTGCTCGCCCGCGACATGGCCGCGATCACGACCCTGATGGAGGACCTGCTCGGAGTCCGTGCCGATCCGCACCCGCGGCGTGACACCATCACCCTGCCCCGGGACCTGCTGGACCGGCCGATGCCCCAGGCGAACGACCACACCGCGGCGATGTGCGAGGAGCAGTGCCGGGCCCTGCTCGCCGAACGCAGCACACGCGGCGGCGTGGCGAGAACGGTGCGCGACCGGCTGCTCGCCGTCGACGGGCTCGCCCACGGAATGGCGGCGGTGGCCGCGGATCTCGGCATGACCACGAGGACACTCCGCCGTCGCCTCGCCGCCGAGGGGACCGGATTCCGCGCCCTGGTCGACGAGGTGCGGCAGACCCTCGCCGAGGAACTCCTGGCCACCCGATCGCTGTCGGTCGAGCAGGTGGCCGAGCGCCTCGGCTACGGCGACGCGGCCGCGTTCGTCCGCGCGTTCACGCGCTGGACCGGCGTCACGCCCGGCCGCTACGCCCGCTCCGGCCGGGTGCGGAGGGGCTGCCCCGCATCAGCGGCGGGAGGGTTTTCGGGCGGAGCTTGATCTCCAGTGTGATCGAGGTTCGAGGATGGCGTGGTGACTGCTGACGGAATCACCCTGATCGATGCGTGGGAACTGCCCGAAGACCGCATCGACGAATTCGTCGCGCGCTGGCGGGAGCGCGTGGGGCTCATCCACACCGCTCCCGGTTTCCGGACCGCGCGACTGCATCGACGGCTGTCCCGTGAGGCCCGGCTCGGGCTGGTCAACGTGGCGCACTGGGACAGCGTCGAAGACCGGGACAGGGCGCTGTCCCATCCCGGCTTCACCGCCTCGGCGGCCACGGCGACCGGTTATGCCACCGTGCACGGCGGCTGGTACCACGTGGCGGCCGAGAGCCGCCCGGCGGCGATCGGTTCCGGTGAGGGCCCGGGAATCACCGTCGTCGAGGCCATCGAGCTGCCCGCCGAGCGGATCGACGACACGGTGTCGCGTTGGCTCGACCGCGCGGAGCTGATGAGCGGCGCCCCCGGTTGCCGGGACAACCGGCTGTACCGTGCCGTGGACCCGGACATCCGTTTCCCGTTGGTCGGCATCGCCCGATGGGACAGCCCCGAGGCGTGGGACGCCGCGAACAACGACCCCCGGTTACGGCAACGCCTGTCCACCGTTCCCGACATCGCACCCTTCCGGGTCGTCGCCGAGTTCTGAGCGCGGGGCGAGCCGGCCGTCGACCACGGCTTGAAAAAGGACCGAGGGGTGTCGACGTCCGTCGTGAACCGACGTCGACACCCCTCGCGAGACGGCCGTCAGACGGGCTTGACCATCGGGAAGAGGATGGTCTCCCGGATGCCCTTGCCGGTGAAGGCCATGAGGAGCCGGTCGATGCCCATGCCGGCACCGACGGTGGGCGGCATGCCGTACTCCAGCGCCCGCAGGAAGTCCTCGTCGAGCTGCATCGCCTCCGGGTCGCCGCCCGCGGCCATCAGCGACTGCTCGGTGAGCCGCCTGCGCTGCTCCACGGGATCGGTGAGCTCGGAGAAGCACGTGCCGAGCTCCATGCCGAACCCGATCAGGTCCCACTTCTCGGTCAGCAACGGGTCGTCCCGGTGCTGGCGGGTGAGCGGGCTGGTCTCCACCGGGAAGTCGCAGACGAACGTGGGCTGGATCAGGGTGCGCTCGACGAGCTCCTCGAACAGGTGCTCCACGAACTTGCCGGGACCCCACGCCGGGTCCCAGCTGATCTCGCGCTTGTCGGCATGCTTGCGCAGCACCTCGATCGGCGTGCGCGGGGTGATCTCGGCGTCGAGCGCCTCCGACACCGAGCCGTACAGGGTGATGCGCGGCCAGTCGCCGCTGAGGTCGATGTCGCCGTAGCGGGGGTTGCGCACGATCTGGTCGCCGAACACCGCCTCGGCCGCCCGGCGCACGAGGTCCTGCGTGATCCGCTCGCCGTCGCGGTAGTCGCCGTACGAGCGGTACCACTCCAGCATCGTGAACTCGGGATTGTGGGTGGAGTCCGCGCCCTCGTTGCGGAACGACCGGTTGATCTCGAAGACGGCGTCGAGATCGCCGACGATGAGCCGCTTGAGGAACAGCTCCGGCGCGATGCGCAGGTACAGGTCGAGGTCGTAGGCGTTGATGTGGGTGGTGAACGGGCGAGCCGTGGCCCCGCCGTGCACCTGGTGCAGCATCGGCGTCTCGACCTCGAGGAAACCGAGGTCCAGCAGGCCCTGCCGGAGCGCCTGCACGGTGGCGGCACGCTTGCGCACCATGTCGCGGGCCTCGTCGTTGACGATCAGGTCGACGTAGCGCTGCCGCACGCGGGCCTCGGGGTCGGTCAGGCCCTTGTGCTTCTCCGGCAGCGGACGCAACGCCTTCGCCGTCATGGTCCACTCGTCCACGAGCACCGACAGCTCGCCGCGCTTCGACGTGATGACCTCGCCGGTGACCCCGACGTGGTCACCGAGGTCGACGTCGCTCTTCCACGAGTCGAGCGCCTCGGCGCCCACCTTGTCGAGCGAGAGCATGATCTGGATCTGCGCGGAGGGATCCTTGATCGTGGCGAAGCACAGCTTGCCGCCCGTGCGGTACAGCATCACGCGGCCGGCGATCGAGACGCGCTCACCCGTGTGGTGGTCGGGCTCCAGGTCGGTGTGCCTGGCGCGGACGTCCGCGATCGTGGTGGTCACGGGAAAACCGACGGGGTAGGGCTCCACTCCCGCGTCACGCAATCGGTCCAGCTTGGCTCGCCGAATGCGCATCTGCTCGGGTAGGTCCTCGTGGAAGTCGTCCAGCGCGTCACTCACGGCGACGAGTGTATCCGCCCAGCTAGGCCGGGGTTCGACAGGCCGTGAGGGTGTGCGAGGGCATGCGAGGGCATGCGAGGACACGGCCACGCGGCGCGCTGGAGGGGCCGGACGAGTAGCGTTCCTGCCGGGTCAGTGGTGTGGCTGAATGGAGTAGTGGGGTGGTTCGGCAGGCGCGCAGGCCGCTGCGTGCGTCCTCGGGGCTCCGGTATCCGGCCAGGGTGGTCGCGGTCTCGTTCGCGGCGGCCGTGGCGGTGGGCACGGTGTTGCTGATGCTTCCGGTGTCGGTCGAGCCGGGGGAGTCGCCCGACCTGGTGACGGCCGTCTTCACGGCCACGTCCGCGGTGTGCGTGACGGGATTGATCGTCGTGGACACGTCCGGCCACTGGTCCACGTTCGGCGAGGTTGTGATCATCGGGCTCGTCCAGCTGGGTGGGCTCGGGATCATGACGGTGGCCTCGCTGCTCGGCCTGCTGATCACCCGGCGTCTCGGCCTGCGGATGCGGCTGACCGCGCAGACCGAGACGAAAGCGCTCGACCTCGGCGACGTGCGCCGAGTGGTCACCGGGGTGGCCCTGGTGAGCCTGGCGTTCGAGGCGGTCATCGCGACCGTGCTCACCATCCGGTTCGTCACCGGTTACGACTACCGGTTCGGCTCCGCGCTCTACTACGGCGTCTTCCACGCGGTGTCGGCGCTCAACAACGCCGGTTTCTCGCTCTTTCCGGACAGTCTCATGGGTTTCGTCACCGACGCGTGGATCTGCGTCCCGATCGCGGTGGCCGTCATCGCGGGCGGGCTCGGGTTCCCCGTGTGGATCGAGGTCTGGCGGCACGCCCGCGGCTCGCGACGGCGCTGGTCGTTGCACGTCAAGCTGACGGTGCTGACCACTGCCGTGTTGCTGGTGTTGGGCGTGGTGGCAATCACGGCCGCCGAGTGGACCAATCCCGACACGCTCGGCCGCCTCGGCCTGGAAGGACGGCTGCTGGCCGGCTTCTTCCACGGCGTGATGCCGAGGACCGCCGGATTCAACTCGCTCGACGTGGGCGAGTTCGAGCCGGGGACACTCGTCGTCAACGACATCCTGATGTTCATCGGCGGTGGCAGCGCGAGTACGGCCGGAGGCATCAAGGTCACCACGTTCGCGCTGCTGGCGTTCGTGGTCCTCGCTGAGGTGCGGGCCCACCCCACGGTGCACGTGCTGGGGCGCAAGGTCCCGTCCATGGCGCAACGGCAGGCGTTGGCGGTGGTGTTGCTCAGCGCGGGAGCCGTGGTGGTCGCCACGCTCACGCTGCTCGCGCTGACCCCGTTCTCTCTCGACGCGACGCTGTTCGAGGTGGTGTCCGCCTTCTCCACCGCCGGACTGTCCACTGGCATCACCCCGGAACTGCCCGCCGCCGGGCAGCTCGTGCTCACGGTGTTGATGTTCCTCGGACGCATCGGTCCCATCACGCTCGCGTCGGCGCTGGCGCTGCGCGAGCGGACTCGCAGATACGAACTCCCGGAAGAGAGGCCGATCGTTGGCTGACACGAAGGACGACCGTCGGGTGGTGGTGATCGGGCTTGGCAGGTTCGGAGGCTCACTCGCGATCGAACTCACGCGGTTGGGCTGTGAGGTGCTGGGGCTCGACCACAATCCCAAGCGGGTGCAGCACTTCGCCGACGAGCTCACCCATGCCGCCGTGGTCGACAGCACCGACGCCGACGCACTGGCCCAACTCGACGTGCCCACGTTCCGCCGCGCCGTGGTGGGCATCGGCAGCGACATCGAGGCGAGCATCCTCACCACCTCGCTGCTGTCGGAGTTCGGCACCGAACACATCTGGGCCAAGGCGGTGAGCCGCCAGCACGGGCGCATTCTCGAACGGGTCGGTGCGCACCGGGTGGTCCTCCCCGAGTACGACATGGGTGAGCGGGTGGCACACCTCGTGACCGGTCGGATGCTCGACTACATCGAATTCGACGACGACTACGCGATCGTGAAGACCACACCGCCGGTCCAGGCCGTCGGGAAGCCGCTCGGCGAGACGAAGCTGCGGGTGCGCTACGGCGTGACCGTGGTCGGGATCAAGCGGCCGGGCACCGCCTTCACCTACGCCACGCCGGAGACCGTCGTCCAGGCGGAGGACGTGCTCGCGGTGGCGGGTCGGCGCGACGACGTGGAGCGATTCGCCGAGATCGACTGACGTCGGTCGCGACCGGGCTCGGTCCGCTACGCCGAGCGCAGCGCGAGGTTGGTCATGCCGTCCTGCGCGTCGCGCTCGGGCTCGTCGCGTAGGACGGAGCGGCGCAGGCGCCGGAGGGGCTCGCCCGGTTCCACTCCCAGGTCGTCGATCAGGAGTTCGCGCAGCCGGGCGAACACCGACAGGGCGTCGGCGCGGCGACCGGTCTCGTACAGGGCGCGCATCAGCAGGGCGGCCACGGTTTCGCTGTGCGGGTGCGTCACCGAGGAGTCCCACAGCTCGTCGAGGGCCTGCGCGTGCCTGCGCAACCGGAGCAGGCCCTCGGCCCGGCGGGTGGCCAGGGCGAGCCTGCGCTCGGTCAGGCGGAGACGTTCCATCTCGGCGAACGGGCCGGGCAGTCCGGCCAGCGGTTCACCGTCGAACAGGTCCAGGGCTCGCCGGTGGGTCTCGACCGCGGCGGGGAGACCACCCGCCCGCCACGCGGTGTCGGCCTCGGCGGTGAGTTCGTCGAGGCGGGTCACGTCGAGCACCGCGCTCTGCCCGACGAAGCGGTACCCGAACCGGTCGCGGCAGATGACGGGCTCGCCGACGCCGTCGGGACGCAGGCACTTGCGCAGGCGGTACACGTAGACCTGCACCACGTTGCCCTCCGGAGCCTCCGGCCCCCACCCGTCGTTCAGCAGCTCCTGCCTGCTCACCGCCACGTCCGGGCGCAGGGCGAGCGCGGCGAGCACCGCCTGTTGCCGCATCGGACCCAGGTTCACGGGCCTGCCGCCCGACCACGCCCGCAGCGGGCCCAGCGCCGAGATCCGCAACCGCGGCCGGAGCCGGGTCGTGGACGGTGAGGAGACACCGGTCCGTGCCGGCGAGTCCGGTCGGCAGGGAGAGACGATGGCGTGGTCGAACGCGAAGACGATGAGCGCGCACCGGTCACGCAGCCCCAGCCGGGTCCGGAGCCGGGCGACGTCCCGCCGCACGGCGGCGCCGGACACGCCGAGCTCTCCCGCGATCTCCGAGTCGTTCAGACCACGCCCGACCGCGCGCAGCACGTCGAGTTCCCCGGCGGTGAGGCGCCGTGCGGCGGACTCCGGGGCGCGCGGAGGCGGCTCCGGGGTTGTGGTCGCCATGCCAGTCCCTTCCTCGGTGGGTCGAACTTCCCGCATCGTGCGATCCGGACCAGCGCGGGGAACAGGCCAGCAACCGGCCATTTGTTGCCGGTGTCACGCTAAGCTTTCCGGGCTCAGCGGGCTTCTCGACGAAAGGTGGCCGTGACCAGCGAGTTCGGCGCACAGCTTCGACGGCGACGGCGTGAGGCGGGATTGACCCAGGACCAGTTGGCGGAACGTTCGGGGGTGGGGGTTCGCACCATCCGGGGCTTCGAGACCGGGGAGCGTGCCGCGCCGAGGATGGCGACGGTCAGGTTGCTGGCCGAGGCGTTGGAGCTGTCTCCGGCCGAGCGCGACGCCCTGGTGTCCGCGGCCGTCGGCACCACCGCGTCCGGCGAGCCGTCCCCGGATCCGACCCCGGAGCCGCAGCCCGGGCTGCGCTCCGAGGTCGTCGAGAGCGTCGCGATCTCCTCCGACGGCTCCGGGGTCGGGACGGCGGTGGGAACCGGGCCCCATTCCGCGCCGGAGAGCCCGCGCTTTCCCGAGTCGCTGCTCGACGCCGCGGAACAACTGGCCCAGGAGGCGCGCAGCCGGTGGCAGCGGGAGGAAGAGCAGCGGCAGGTGCACGATCCGTTCCCTCTTCCCGTGCGGTGGCGGTCGGCCCGGGACGACGTGGCCGATCACGACGAGAACGTCTACAACCTCGGTCTCGGTCAGGACGAGCCGATGCCGCGCGCGCGGGAGTTGAGCGGGAGCCTCGCCGACGTCGGGGCCGCCTACCGAGCACTGCCGTCGGGGCGTCTGGTGGTGCTCGGGCGCGCGGGCTCGGGCAAGACGGTCCTGACGTTGCGCTTCGCGCTGGGGCTGCTGAAGGGACGGCAGCGCACCGATCCGGTGCCCGTGATCGTCGGGCTCGGTTCGTGGAACCCCGCCGACGTGTCGTTGCGCGACTGGCTGGCGGGTCAGTTGGAACGGGACTATCCCGGGCTGGCCGCGACCTCGTACGGCAGCACGTCGCTCGCCGCCGCGCTGGTGGAAGCCGGTCTGGTGCTGCCCGTGCTCGACGGCTTCGACGAGATCGCCGACGGTCTGCGCCAGTCGGCTCTGCGCGAGCTGAACGGCACGATGGTGCCCTTCCTGCTCACCAGCCGCCCGGCCGAGTACGTGGCCGCCGTCGACGCCCTCGACGTGCTCACGTCGGCCGCCGTCATCGAACTGTGCGACCTCACCGTCTCCGACCTGGCGCGGTACCTGCCCCGCACCGCGCGCAAGACGCGCTCGGGGACCCGGTCGACGACGGTGTGGGACTCCGTGCTGGCCGAGCTGGCCGACAACCCGGACAGCCGGGCCTGTGCGAACCTCGCCACCGTCCTCGCCAACCCGTTGATGGTCGGGCTCGCCAGGGCCGTCTACAGCGACCAGCCCGGGCGAGACCCGGGCGAGCTGCTCGACGGCCGGCGTTTCCCGACGGCCGATGCCCTGGAGTCGCACCTCTTCGACAACTTCGTTCCCACCGCATACCAGGACCGCCCGGGCTCGGCCCGCAGTCGCTGGGACGTCAGGCGGGTCCCCTACTGGCTCGGTTATCTCGCCCGCCATCTGGACCGCCTCGGCACGCGCGATCTCGCCTGGTGGCAGTTGGGTGACACGATCGGCAAGTCGATGCGGATGCTCGTCGTCGGCGTGCTGACCGGAACGATCATCGGCCTCGTGCAGTGGCTCGGATACACCCTGCTCCGCGCCGTGCTCCGGGGCGGAGATGCGGCGTTCGACATCATGTTCGGGCTGGCGCTGCTCGACATGCTGCACGTCGGGCTCGCCTCCGGACTCGCGTTCGCCCTCGTACACGGGCTCGTGCTGGTCTTCGGCACGGCGTTGGAACCGGCGCGGTCGCGCATCGGGTTCCGGCGAGGCGAGGTGAACGTGCCACGCACGTTCGCGGCGCGTTTTCGGATCGGCCTCCTCGGCGGCGTCGTGTTCGGCCTGCTGAGCGGGCTCATCTGGGGCGCCGTGTCGTGGCTGCTCTCCGGGGAGCCCGACATGTGGATCCCCAATCTCATCAACGGTGTGGTGTTCGCGATCGTGTTCGGGCCGTCGGCCGGGCTGGCGTACGGCATCGTGGGCATGTTCCAGACGTCGCTGGACATCCGGTCGATCAGCAGGCCGGGCGACCTGCTGGGATTGAACCGGATGACCGTGCTCACCCAGCTCGGTATGTTCGCGCCGTTGTTCGGTCTCATCGTCGGACTGGGGAGCGCGCCGGTGGTGGACCTCCTGCAGCACGTGTTCGGTCGGATGCTGTTCGGGCCGACCGACGCACTGTTGTGGGGCGGCGTCGGCATGGTGGGCGGAGGGCTCGGCTATGTGCTGTGCATGACGGCCTGGGGGCAGTGGGTCGTCTTCGCGCGGTTCTGGCTTCCGTTGACCGGCCGGTTGCCGTGGGCGGTGGCCGCCTTCCTCGACGACGCCTACCGGCGCGGTGTGTTGCGGCAGGCCGGTGCCGTCTACCAGTTCCGGCACGCCCGGTTGCACGACCACCTCGCTCGCGTCTTCGAGGAGCGCGACAACGCCTGAATCGGGCCGTTCATCAGGATTTCACGGGTTCTCTCTAGCGTCGCCTCAGGACGACGGTGGCCGGGTAGCGGGCTGCGGACAGCTCGGCCACATCCGACGGTCCGGAAGGGAGAATGTCACCGTGGGTGCGCTGCTGGGGCTCGCTCTCTTCTTCGGTGTGGTGTTCGCCGTACGGTTCTTCGACCACGGTCAGGTGGGGCTCGGTGTGCTCTCCACGCTGGTCGCCGCGACCCCGGTGGCGATCCTGGTGCACGGCGCGGTGCGGAACCGGCGGCGTTCGTTGTCCCGGCCCGCGGTGCAGCCACGGCCGCGCAGGTCGACACTCGTGCCGGCCGCCGTGGGCGGGTCGGTGCTGCTCGTCCTGCTCGTGGCGCTGCTCGTCCTGACCTGGTGAGCCCGGTGTCACCGTGGCAAGGCCCCGAACAGGAGGCGGGCGTCGGTGAGCTGGACGTTGAGCAGAGGGCGGCGCCCGGCGAGGTAGCCGAGCGGGCCGTCCGGGTTCACCGTCCACGTCGCCGACGCGAGGCGCGGGCGGAGGCGTGCGCGGACCGGACTGACCCGGGGACGGCCGTCGCCCGCCTGGATGACGGAGAACCGCGCCCGTGCCGGGACCGCGGCCGGGCCGCGTGGCGAGAAGGTGGCGGTGGCGATCCACTCCTCGTCGGTGGCGGCCGAGGCCGTGAGCGCGTCCGTGCGGTCGAGCTCGAAGGTCGCGAGCTCCTTCGGGATTCCCCACAGCGCGCGGCCTCCGGCCCGCGAGGCCTCGCTGTCGACCCAGATCTCGGTGATGCTGGCCGCGAGCGCCCAGCCGTGGCGCACGGCCACCGTGGCGAGCAGCTCGTGGTAACTCAACTGACCCGGCGGGGTGTAGTCGATCCACGCGGTGACCACCACGGCCCGCCCGCCGACGGTGAGGGGCGTGACGACGTCGCGCAGCCTCGGCAATTCCCGGGACGGCACCGACCACACCGACACGAACGCCTCGCCGGCCAGGCGCCACGGTTCGTCCGGGTAGTCCGCGCTCACGTGTCGTCCTCCTCGTGTCGGGGCAGGAAGTCCGGCAGGTCGTCGGGCACGACGCCGCCGAACTCGGGTGGGCGTTTCTGCAGGAACGACAGTACTCCCTCGACGGCGTCCGGATTGTGGGCCACGCTCGCGATGAGCCGGGAATCGAGCCGGTGCACGGGCCCCGGAGAGTCCACTCCGGACATGCGGTAGAGCATCCGGCGGGTCACGGCCACCGACACGGGCGCCGTGGTGGTGACGAGTTCGGTGGCCAGCGCGTAGGCGGCGGGCAGCAGGTCGGCGGGTTCGTGCACGCTGTGGACGAGACCCGTCCGCCGCGCCTCGGCGGCGTCGAACACCCGGCCACTGATCATCCAGTCGAGCGCGCGGCCCATGCCGACGAGCCGGGGCAGGAACCACACCGACGCGCCCTCGGGGTAGATGCCGCGGCGGGTGAACACGAAGCCGAACCGCGCGTCGGTGGAGGCGAGGCGGTAGTCGGCCGCGAGCGTGATGGTGAGTCCCGCGCCGACGGCGGCGCCCTGGAGCACGGCGATCACGGGTTTGTCGGCTGCGAAGATCCGGCGCGACACGCGTCCGGCGGGCTCCTGCCACGTCTCGTCGGCCCCGGTCTCGGCGTCGACGTCGAAACCGCCTTCCGACAGGTCGGCGCCGACACAGAAGTCCCGGCCCCGGCCGGTGAGGACGACGACGCGGACCTCCGGGTCGCGGTCCGCCCTGCCGACCGCGTCGGCCAGCTCGTCGGCCATGGTGATCGTGTAGCCGTTGCGGGCCCGCGGGCGGTCGAGCGTGATGGTCGCGATGCGATCGGCGACCGCGTACGCGATCTGCGTGTAGTCGGCTGGTGGTGTCGGCCTGGTTTCCGTCATGGTGCCTCCCACCTGCTGTCCGCGTCGTCGGCGTCGTCGGCGCAGTCATTGCACCACAGATCGGCATGCGCCGACAGAGGGAAACAATCAGTCGTGCTTGCTTTTTCCGTGGGTCCGCTGCCACTCTGGTGCGGCCGGAAACGGGCGGCGCCGAGGCCGCCCACGAGGAGGTGTCACGTGGCCGACGTGAGTGCGATCGTGCGGGATCTCGAGGCCGAGAGCGAGGAGGTCGACGCACTCGTCGCGGACCTCCGGCCGGCGCGCTGGTCGCTGCCCACTCCCGCGGCGGGCTGGACGATCGCGCACCAGATCGCGCACCTCGCCTGGACCGACGCCAAGGCACTCGTCGCCGCGCGGACACCGGAGGCGTTCGAGGAGGAGATCGCCTCCGCGCTGGCTCTGGGGGAGACCTACGTCGACCAGGGGGCCGCCGACGGCGCGACACTGCCGCCCTCGCGGCTGCTCCGGCTGTGGCGGGAGCAGCGCGACGAGCTCGCCGAGGAGTTGTGTGCGGTAGCGCCCGGCACGCGCCTGCCCTGGTACGGCCCGCCGATGAGCGCGGCCTCGATGGCGTCGGCCCGGTTGATGGAGACCTGGGCCCACGGGCAGGACATCGCCGACGCCCTGGGCGTGCCGCGGGTGCCGACCGCGCGGTTGTGGCACGTCGCCCGGCTCGGCGTCCGCACGCGCGATTTCGCGTTCCGCGTGCGTGGACTCGCCCCGCCCTCCGAGGAGTTCCGGGTCGAGCTCTCCGCCCCCGACGGCGACAGCTGGACCTTCGGGCCCGAGGACGCGCCCGAGCGGGTCACCGGCAGCGCACACCACTTCTGCCTCCTGGTCACGCAGCGACGGCACCGGGACGACACCGATCTGCGGGCCGACGGCGAGCAGGCCGCGAGGTGGCTGGAGGTGGCGCAGGCGTTCGCGGGGCCACCCGGCCCCGGTCGCCCCGCGCAGACGGAGAGGAGCCGCTCGTGATCCGGATCGGCAACGCCTCCGGGTTCTACGGCGACCGCTTCTCGGCCGTGCGCGACATGCTCACGGGCGGCTCGCTCGACGTGCTGACCGGCGACTACCTCGCCGAACTCACGATGCTCATCCTCGGGCGGGACCGCCTGAAGGACCCCGCCCGCGGGTACGCCACCACGTTCCTGCGGCAGCTGGAGGAGGGCCTCGGCCTCGCCGTCGACGCGGGCGTGCGGGTGGTGACGAACGCGGGTGGGCTCAATCCCGCCGGGCTGGCCGAGGCGGTGCGCGAACTCGCCCGCCGCGTCGGTGTGGACGTGACGGTGGCTCACGTCGAGGGCGACGATCTCGTGTCGCGCGCGGACGAGCTCGGGCTGGGCACGCCGGTGACGGCCAACGCCTATCTCGGCGCGTTCGGAATCGCCGAGTGTCTGCGAGCGGGCGCCGACGTGGTCGTGACCGGGCGGGTCACCGACGCCTCGCTGGTCGTCGGCCCGGCGGCGGCCCACTTCGGGTGGACGCCGGACGATCACGACGCGCTCGCGGGCGCCGTGGTCGCGGGGCACGTCCTGGAATGCGGCGCGCAGGCCACCGGAGGAAACTACGCGTTCTTCACCGAACACGACCGGAACCGTCCGGGTTTTCCCATCGCGGAGGTCGCCGCCGACGGATCGAGCGTGATCACCAAGCACGACGGCACCGGCGGCGCGGTCACCGTCGGGACGGTCACGGCGCAGCTGCTCTACGAGATCGCCGGTCCGCGCTACGCCGGCCCGGACGTGACGACCCGGTTCGACAGCATCCGGCTCTCGCAGGACGGACCCGACCGCGTGCGGGTGAGCGGGGTGCGCGGTGAGCCACCGCCGCCCACGCTCAAGGTCGGGTGCACGACCCTCGGCGGCTTCCGCAACGAGGTGACGTTCGTCCTCACCGGACTCGACGTGGAGGAGAAGGCGGCCTGGGTGCGTCGGCAGCTCACGGAGTCGTGGGGGGAGACGGCGCCGCGCTCGGTGCGCTGGGCCCTGGCGCGCACCGACCACCCCGACGCCGACACGCAGGAAGCGGCGAGTGCGTTGCTGCACTGCGCCGTGAGCGACGCCGACCCCGAGAAGGTGGGGCGCGCGTTCAGCGGCGCGGCCGTCGAGTTGGGGCTGTCCAGCTACCCCGGTTTCGCCCTGACCGCGCCACCACAGCGGGGCGCGCCCTACGGCGTGTTCCGCGATGCGTTCGTGGACGCGGCGACGGTGCCGCACGTCGCCGTCCTGCCCGACGGCACCCGGATCGACATCGCCTCGCCCGCGACCACGCGTGAGCTCGCCGAGCCGCCGGAGCCGTCCCTGCCGCCCCCGTTGCCCGACGGCCCCACCCGCCGCGTGCCGCTGGGGACGTTGGTGGGCGCACGCAGCGGTGACAAGGGCGGCAGCGCGAACATCGGACTCTGGGTGCGCTCGGAGGCGGCGTGGCGGTGGCTGGCGCACGCGCTCACCGTCGACACCGTGCGCTGGCTCCTGCCGGAGGTGGCCGAGCTTCCCGTGCGCCGGTACCTGCTGCCCAACCTGTGGGCCCTCAACGTGGTCGTCGAGGGTGTGCTCGGGGAGGGCGTCGCGTCGCAGGCCCGGTTCGACCCGCAGGGCAAGGCCCTCGGGGAGTGGTTGCGCAGCCGGCTCGTCGACGTCCCGGAGGTGCTGTTGTGAGCTCGGCCGACCCGTTCGCCACCCCGGAGCGGCGCCTGCTGCGCCGGACGGTCCGCGACTTCGTGACCGCGGAAGTCCTGCCGTACCTCGACGAGTGGGAACGCGAGGGCGCGCTGCCGCGCACACTGCACGCGAAAGCGGCGGAGCTCGGGCTGCTCGGTGTGTCCTTTCCGGACAGCGCGGGCGGATCGGGAGGCGACATCCTCGACGTCGTCACGGTCATCGAGGAGACGCACTACGCGGGAGCCTCCGGCGGAGTCGTCGCGTCGCTGTTCACCGGCGGCATCGCCCTGCCGCACATCGTGGCCGCGGGCGACGCCCGGCAGATCGACCGCTGGGTGCGCCCGACGCTGGCCGGGCGCACCATCGGAGCGCTCGCGATCACCGAGCCCGACGGCGGGTCGGACGTGGCGGCCCTGCGCACGACGGCCGTGCGCGACGGCGACCACTACGTCGTGAACGGTGCGAAGACATTCATCACGTCGGGCTGCCGCGCCGACTTCGTCACGACGGCCGTGCGCACCGGTGACGCCGGAGCGGGCGGTCTGTCGCTTCTCGTGATCGAGAAGGGCACGCCGGGGTTCACCGTGAGCCGCCCGCTGGAGAAGATGGGCTGGCACTGCTCCGACACCGCCGAGCTGTCGTTCACCGACGCCAGGGTGCCGGTCTCGCACCGGATCGGGCCGGAGAACAGTGCCTTCGCCCAGCTCGCCACGCACTTCGTCGCCGAGCGGCTCACGCTGGCCGTGCAGGCGTATGCGACGGCGGCGCGGGCCCTGGAGAAGACCGTCGAATGGTGCCGTGCGCGCCGGACCTTCGGCAGGCCGCTCATCTCCCGGCAGACGGTGCAGCACACGCTCGCCGAGATGGCGAGGAAGGTCGACGTCGCCCGGACGTACGTGCGGGACGTGGCCGTCCGGCACGCCGCGGGCGAGGACGTCCTGGCGCAGACGTGTTTCGCGAAGAACACCGCCGTCGAAGCCGGAACGTGGGTGGTCGACAAGGCCGTGCAACTCCACGGCGGACTCGGCTACCTTCGGGAGTCCGAAGTGGAACGCCACTACCGGGATCTGCGCATTCTCGGCATCGGGGGAGGCGCCTCCGAGATCATGACCCAACTGGCGGCCAAACGACTGGGGTACGCCTCATGACCATTCTGAAGTCCACTGTCGACGTGACGGCGCCCGACCAGGTCGCCAACCGCGAGGCGATGCTCGCCAAGCTCGCCGAGATCGGCGCCGAGCACGCCAAGGCCGTCGCGGGCGGCGGGCCGAAGTACGTCGACCGGCACCGCCGTCGCGGCAAACTCCTGGTGCGCGAGCGCATCGAACTGCTCCTCGACCCCGACGCACCGTTCCTGGAGCTCTCGCCGCTGGCGGGCTGGGGCAGCGACTACCCGGTGGGCGCGAGCGTCGTGACCGGCATCGGCGTCGTCGAGGGCGTCGAGTGTCTGATCGTCGGCAACGATCCCACGGTGCGCGGTGGCGCGAGCAACCCGTGGACGGTGCGCAAGATCTTCCGGGCGTGTGACATCGCGCTGGAGAACCGGCTCCCCGTGATCAACCTCGTCGAGTCCGGCGGCGCCGACCTGCCGAGCCAGAAGGAGATCTTCATCCCGGGTGGCCGGTTGTTCCGGGACCTCACCCGGCTGTCGGCGGCGGGGATCCCCACGATCGCGCTGGTCTTCGGCAACTCCACGGCCGGAGGGGCCTACGTGCCCGGCCTGTCCGACCACGTCGTGATGGTCGAGGAGCGGTCGAAGGTGTTCCTCGGCGGTCCGCCGCTGGTGAAGATGGCCACCGGGGAGGAGTCGGACGACGAGTCGCTCGGCGGCGCGGCCATGCACGCGCGCACCTCCGGGCTGGCCGACCACCTGGCCCGCGACGAACACGACGCGCTGCGCCTGGGTCGCGACATCGTGAAGCGCTTGAACTGGCGCAAGCGGGGTCCCTCGCCCGGCCCCGTCGTCCCGCCGCGCTACGACCCCGAGGACCTGCTGGGCATCGTCCCCGACGACCTCAAGCTGCCGTTCGACCCCCGGGACGTCCTCGCCCGCATCGTCGACGACTCCGACTTCGACGAGGTCAAACCCCTCTACGGAACGAGCCTGGTGACGGGATGGGCACGTATCCACGGCTATCCCGTCGGGGTGCTCGCCAACGCGCATGGCGTGCTGTTCAGCGAGGAGTCGCAGAAGGCGGCGCAGTTCATCCAGCTCGCCAACCAGACCGACACCCCGCTGGTGTTCCTGCACAACACCACGGGCTACATGGTGGGCAAGGACTACGAACAGGGCGGCATCATCAAGCACGGCGCGATGATGATCAACGCGGTGTCGAACAGCCGGGTGCCGCACCTGTCCGTCCTCATGGGAGCGTCCTACGGCGCCGGGCACTACGGCATGTGCGGGCGGGCGTACGATCCGCGATTCCTCTTCGCGTGGCCGAGCGCCAAGTCGGCGGTGATGGGGCCGCAGCAACTCGCCGGGGTGTTGTCGATCGTGGCGCGCAACGCGGCGCAGGCCCGCGGGCAGGCCTACGACGACGAGGCCGACGCGGCACTGCGTGCGGCGGTCGAGGCGCAGGTGGAGGCCGAGTCGCTGCCCCTGTTCCTGTCGGGGCGCCTCTACGACGACGGGGTGATCGATCCCCGGGACACGCGCACCGTGCTCGGGCTGTGCCTGTCGGCCGTGCACTCGCAGACCGTGGCCGGTGGTTCCTTCGACGGCACCGGCTTCGGTGTCTTCCGGATGTGAGGTCGTTTGTGATCACGAACCTGCTGGTCGCCAACCGCGGTGAGATCGCGCTGCGGATCTTCCGGACCTGCCGGGAACGCGGTGTGGGCACCGTCGCGGTGTACTCCGACGCCGACACGCACGCGTTGCACGCCGAGGCCGCCGACGCCGCGGTGCGGTTGCCGGGTGACACGCCCGCGGACACCTATCTGCGGGTGGATTCGGTGGTCGCGGCGGCGCTCGCCGCCGGTGCCGATGCGGTGCACCCGGGCTACGGTTTCCTGTCCGAGAGCGCGGAGTTCGCCCGCGCGGTGCTCGACGCGGGACTGACCTGGATCGGACCGTCGCCGGAGAGCATCGCGCTCATGGGCTCGAAAGTGGCGTCGAAACGTGTGGTGGCGCAGGCCGGAGTACCGGTGCTGGCCGAACTCGATCCGGACGAGCTCACCGACGACGCGCTGCCGGTGCTGGTGAAGGCGTCCGCTGGCGGTGGTGGACGCGGGATGCGCGTGGTCCACCGGCGGGCCGACCTCGCCGCCGCGGTGACGGCGGCCCGCGCCGAGGCCGCCTCCGCGTTCGGCGACGCGACCGTGTTCTGCGAACGCTACGTCGAGCGCGGCCGCCACATCGAGGTGCAGGTGCTGGCCGACACCCACGGCACCGTCTGGGCGGTGGGGGAGCGGGAGTGTTCGATCCAGCGCAGGCACCAGAAGGTGATCGAGGAAGCACCGTCCGGTGTGGACGAGAAACTGCGGCGCGCGTTGTTCGCCGCGGCGGAGTCCGTCTGCCGGGCGGTGGACTACGTCGGCGCGGGCACCGTGGAGTTCCTCGTCACCGACGACGGCGAGTTCTTCTTCCTGGAGATGAACACGCGGTTGCAGGTCGAACATCCGGTCACCGAGTGCGTCACCGGCCTCGACCTCGTCGCATGGCAGCTGCGGATCGCCGAGGGCGAGGCACTCCCGCCCGAACCGCCCGAGGCGCGCGGGCACGCGATCGAGGCGCGCCTCTACGCCGAGGACCCGCGTGCCGACTGGCGGCCGGGCAGCGGGACGCTGCACCGGTTCGCGGTGCGGGACGTGCGGGCGGAGTTCACGGTGCCCGACCGCCACGGCATCCGGCTCGACAGCGGTGTGGGCGACGGCACCACGGTCGGCGTGCACTACGACCCGATGCTGGCGAAGGTGATCGCGTGGGGTCCTGACCGGAGGGCGACGGCCCGCATGCTCGCCGGGGCGCTGGAGGCGGCGCGGCTGCACGGGCTCGTCACCAACCGCGACCTGCTCGTGGCCGTCCTGCGGCATCCCGCGTTCCTCGCCGGTGACACGCACACCGACTTCCTCGACCGCCATGCCGCCGAGGTGCTCGACGCGGGGGCGAGCGAGGACACCGTGCGGTTGTCGGTGCTGGCCGCCGCGCTCGCCGACGCGGCCCACAACCGAGCGCGGGCCCGTGTGCTCGCGTCCCTGCCGGCCGGGTGGCGCAACGTGCCGTCGGCTCCCCACACCAAGAGCTACCGGCACGGCGGGGTCGAGCACGTCGTCCGCTACACCGCCACCCGGTCGGGCTTCGTGCCGGAGGACCGCGCCGACGTCACCGTGGAGTCCGCGACGCCCGAGCGGGTGCTGTTGACCGTCGGTGGAGTGCGGCGGGCCTTCGACGTGTGTCGCTATCCGGACCTCGTGACGGTGGACTCTCCGCAAGGCTTCGTCGGCCTCACTCCCGTCCCGCGCTTCGGCGATCCGGCGGCCGAGCTCGCCGAGGGATCGTTGACCGCTCCCATGCCCGGCGCGGTGGCGCGCGTGGCCGTGGCGGTCGGCGACGAGGTCCGCGCCGGTCAACCGCTGTTGTGGTTGGAGGCGATGAAGATGGAGCACCGCGTCGCCGCCCCGGTCGACGGCGTGGTCACCGAGCTCGCCGTGGCCCCGGGAACGCAGGTCGAACAGGGCGCGGTCCTGGCCGTGGTCACTCCGAAGGCGAGCCCGGAACCGACCGACACCACCGACCCCGCCGACACAGCGAAGGAGCCAGCGTGACCTTCACCGAACCGTCCGAACGCCAGGAGCTGCGTGCGGCCGTGGCCGAGCTCGCGGCGAAGTACGGCCACGAGTACTACCTCGGCAAGGCCCGTGGCGGCGGTCACACGAGTGAACTGTGGGACGAGGCGGGCCGGCTCGGCTACCTCGGTGTCTCGGTTCCCGAGGCCTACGGGGGAGGGGGTGCGGGCATCGGCGAACTGGCCGCCGTGTGCGAGGAGTTCTGCGCGGCGGGCACCCCGATGCTGCTCATGGTGGTCTCTCCTGCGATCTGCGCCACGGTGATCGCGCGGTTCGGGACCGACGAGCAGAAGGCCCGCTGGCTGCCCGGGTTCGCGAGCGGACGGGTGCGGATGTCGTTCGCCATCACCGAACCCGACGCCGGATCGAACGCCCACCGCATCACCACCACGGCCCGCCGCGACGGCGGCGACTGGGTGTTGAGCGGGCGCAAGGTGTTCATCTCGGGCGTCGACGAGGCCGATGCGGTGCTCGTGGTGGGCCGGACGTCCGACGCCCGCACCGGCACGCTCAAGCCGGCGCTGTTCGTGGTGCCCACCGACAGTCCGGGCCTGGAGTACCGGGCCATCCCCATGGACCTGGTGTCGGCGGACAAGCAGTTCGAACTGCTCCTCGACGACGTACGCCTGCCCGGAGACGCACTCGTGGGGGAGGAGGACGCGGCGATCGCGCAGTTGTTCGCGGGCCTCAACCCCGAGCGCATCATGGGCGCCTCGTTCTCGGCCGGCATCGCGCGGTACGCGCTCGACAAGGCGGTGCGCTACGCCCGTGACCGCAGTGTCTTCGGTGCGCCGATCGGTTCGCACCAGGGACTCGCGCACCCGCTGGCGGAGGTGAAGATCGAGCTCGAACTGGCGAGACTCATGACCCAGAAGGCCGCGGCGATCTACGACTCGGGCGACGACGCCGCCGCGGGCGAGGCCGCGAACATGGCGAAGTACGCGGGAGCCGAGGTGGCGGTGCGTGCCGTCGACCAGGCCGTCCAGGTGCACGGCGGCAACGGATTGGCCTCCGAGTACGGTCTGGGCACGATGTTGGCCGCGGTGCGGGTGGGCCGGATCGCCCCGGTGAGCCGGGAGATGATCCTCAACTATGTGGCCCAGCACAGCCTCGGCCTGCCCAAGTCGTACTGACGAGAACCAGGAGTTGTCCGTTGACCGATCTGTCCGGGAAGACGATCATCATGTCCGGCGGCAGCCGCGGCATCGGCGAGGCGATCGCCGTGCGCGCGGCGCGTGACGGCGCGAACGTGACGCTGCTCGCCAAGACCGCCGAGCCGCACCCGAAGCTACCCGGGACGATCCACACGGCCGCCAAGGCGATCGAGGACGCGGGCGGGCACGCCCTGCCGATCGTGGGGGACATCCGCGACGACGAGACGGTGGAGCGCGCGGTCCAGCAGACCGTGGAGCAGTTCGGTGGTCTCGACATCGTGGTGAACAACGCGAGCGCGATCGACCTCACGCCGTCCGAGACCATCCCCATGAAGCGCTACGACCTGATGCAGGACATCAACGCCCGCGGATCGTTCCTGCTGTCGCGCACGGCGATCCCGCACCTGCGCCGTTCGGCCAACCCGCACATCCTCACGCTCTCGCCGCCGATCCGGCTGGAGGAGAAGTGGTTCACCGGCGGCCACCTCGCCTACAGCATCGCCAAGTACTCCATGAGCCTCGTGACCGTGGGGCTGGCCGCGGAGCTGAGGAACGACGGGGTGGCCGTGAACTCGTTGTGGCCGCGCACCACCATCGACACCGCGGCCATCCGCAACGTGGTCGGCGAGGCGCTCGTGAGCCGGTCGCGCACGCCGGAGATCATGGCCGACGCCGCGTACGCGGTCCTGACGAAGCCCAGCCGGGAGCGCACCGGGCAGTTCCTCATCGACGACGAGGTGCTCGCCGCCGAGGGAGTCACCGACCTCTCGCGGTACCGGCTCGCCGAACGCGAGGAGGACCTCCAGCTCGACTTCTGGGTCGATCCTGCCGATGGCGCGTGAACCCCGGCAGGAACGCAGCCGCACGACCCGGCGGAGGTTGATGGAGGCCGCCGTGGACTGCCTGGCCGAACTCGGCTGGACGGGCACCACGGTGGGGGTCGTCGCCGAGCGGGCCGGAGTGTCGCGCGGCGCGGCCCAACACCACTTCCCGACGCGGGAGGATCTGGTGGTGGCGACGGTGGAGTTCCTCGCCGAGGAGCAGATCGCCGAGCTGCGCGAGCGGGCCGGCACCCTTCCGCCGGGACGTCGCCGGGCGGAGCCGGTGGCGCGCCTGCTGCTCAACCTCTACACCGGGACGAAGTTCCGCGCCGCGCTGCACCTGTGGGTGGCGGCCTCCACCGACGACGCTCTGCGTGCGGTGCTCGGGCCACTGGAGGCGAAGGTGGGCCGGGAGGCGCACCGTGTGGCCGTCGACCTGCTCGACGCGGACGAGTCGCGGCCGGGGGTGCGCGAGACCGTGCAGGCGACCCTCGACCTCGCCCGGGGGCTCGGACTGGCGGACCTGCTCAGTGACGACTCCAGACGGCGTCAGCGTCTCGTGCGGCAGTGGGCGAGGATGCTGGAGCCGATCGTGGGTGAGCGTTCCGGGACGGAGTGAAGCGGGCTGCGGTTCGGTCGGACCGCAGCCCGCTCGGGCTCAGGCGAGTTCGCCGCTGAGTCGACCGTGGAGTCGCGCGCTGGGGTCGTTGAGACCGACGATGTCGACCGTCTTGCCGCGCTGCCGGTACTTGGCCTCGACGGCGTCCAGCGCGGCGACGGAGGAGGCGTCCCAGACGTGGGCGGAGCTGAGGTCGATGACGACCTTGTCCGGATCGCCTGCGTAGTCGAAGCGGGAGACCAGCTCGTTGGACGAGGCGAAGAACAACTCGCCGGTGACGGTGTAGAGCACGCTCGTGCCGTCGGGGTCGGTGACGGCGGTGACGTCGGCGAGGTGGGCGACCCGCTTGGCGAACAGGACGATCGCGGTGAGGGAGCCGACGACGACACCGATGGCGAGGTTGTCGGTGGCGACGACGCAGACCACGGTGATGACCATGACGGCGATCTCACCGGCGGGCATCCGCTTCAGGGTCTTCGGAGCGATCGAGTGCCAGTCGAAGGTCGCGAAGGACACCATCACCATCACGGCGACCAGCGCGGCCATGGGGATGTCGGAGACCAAGGAGCCGAAGACGATGCACAGGATCATCAGGAACACGCCCGCGAGGAACGTGGACAGCCGGGTCCGGGCGCCGGACACCTTGACGTTGATCATGGTCTGGCCGATCATGGCGCAGCCGCCCATGCCACCGAAGAAGCCGGTGACGATGTTGGCGACACCCTGGCCCACCGACTCGCGGGTCTTCGATGACCGGGTGTCGGTGATGTCGTCGACGAGTGTCGCTGTCATCAACGACTCCATGAGCCCCACCAGAGCCATCGCGAAGGCGTAGGGGGCGATGATGCTCAGCGTGTCCACTGTGAACGGGACGTCCGGCAGTCCGGGCACGGGCAGCGAGGACGGCAGCTCGCCCTTGTCGCCCACCGTGGGGACGGCGATCCCCGCTCCGACCGTGATGACGGTGAGTACCACGATGGACACCAGGGGGGCGGGAACGACGGTGGTGATCCTCGGGAAGAACACCATGATCGCCAGTCCGCCGAGCAGGAGTGGGTACACGGCCCACGGCACGTCGTACAGCTCGGGCACCTGGGCCAGGAAGATCAGGATGGCCAGTGAGTTGACGAAGCCGACCATCACCGAACGCGGCACGTAGCGCATCAGCCTGGCCACGCCGAGCGCGCCGAGCGCGACTTGGATGACCCCGGCCAGGATCACGGCGGCGACGAGGTAGCCGAAGCCGTGCTCGTGGTTCAGCGGAGCGACCACCAGCGCGATCGCCCCGGTGGCGGCGGAGATCATCGCACGGCGACCGCCGACGATCGAGATCACGACCGCCATGGTGAACGAGGCGAACAGGCCGACGGCGGGGTCGACCCCGGCGATGATCGAGAACGAGATCGCCTCGGGGATGAGCGCCAGTGCGACGACCAGACCGGCCAGCACCTCGGTGCGCCAGACCTTCGGCTGGTTCCACCAGTCGGGAAGCACGCCGCCACGGCGGAGAGCGGAGTTCGCGGGAGAGGACACGGGAGATACCTGTCGTGCTCGGGCGCGCCCACGGGACGACCCTGGGCGTGCGAGGGGGGACGGGGAGGTGCGCGAGTCGCCTCGGCGATTCTCGCGCTGCGGGCCCGCTTGATCAGGGCCGGAAGGAGCTCACGACACGGGTGAGCGAACAGCGAGGGGAGTCACCGGCGTTCGAGGCCGAGCGTTATGGCGGAATCGATGCGCTCGATGTCAGGTACACGCGCACGAAGCTCTCCTGCAAGACTCGACAAGCCGCCGGGAACGTCATCGGCACCGGCATGATCGGACCCGGGGTGGGGCTCCCCACAGTACGGGCGGAACGGCGCACGACCGTTCCGCGACCTCGGCAACCCTACCGTCGCGGCAGTACGCGCGCAGGCCGCCCCGGTCCGCTCCGCACGAACCGGTCGGCTGCGACGACGCGAACGACGGAAAGGACCGCCGTGCCCGGGGCGATCGGCGGCTCGACGCGTGCGTCAGCCGCCGGTCCGGTGTGCCGCCGGGAGGTGGAGGGGTTTCGCCGGTGGGCTCACACGGCGTCGATGACGTCGAGCAGCCGCACCACCTCGTCGGTCATCGCGGTGCGGCCCGCGCCGAGGTACTTGCGCGGGTCCACCACGTCGGGCCGCTGCGCCAGGTAGGCCCGGACCGCGTCGGTGAACGCGTGGTTGAGGTGCGTGGCGATGTTGATCTTCGTCATGCCGGTGCGCACCGCGGCGGTCAACGTCTCGTCGGGCACGCCCGACGACCCGTGCAGGACCAACGGGACGTCCAGCGCCTCCCGAAGTTCCGCGATGCGGCCCAGGTCCAGCGATGCCGTCCGCTCGGTCATCGCGTGCGACGAGCCCACGGCCACGGCCAGCGAATCCACGCCGGTGTCGCGGACGAAGGCCACGGCCTCCTTCGGGTCGGTGCGCACGCCGCGCGCGTGGACGCCGTCCTTGCCGCCCACCTCGCCGAGTTCCGCCTCCACCGCCACACCGGCGGCATGGGCCTCGGCGACGACCTCGGCGGTGCTCGCGACGTTCTCGTCGTAGGGCAGGGCGGAGCCGTCGAACATCACCGACGTGAAGCCGAGCTCCAGCGCCTCACGCACGAGTGCCCGGTCGTCGGCGTGGTCCAGATGCAGCACCAGGGGAGCGGTCGACGCCTCCGCGACGGCGATCACCGCCTTCGCCAGCGGCGCGAGGGCACCGTGGTAGCGCACGGCGTTCTGGCTGATCTGCAGCACGATCGTGCGCCCCGCCGTCTCGGCCGCCGTCGCGTACGCCTCGGCGTGTTCGAGCTGGATGACGTTGAACGCCGCGAGGCCACGGCGCTGCCCGTGAGCCGTGCGCAGCGCGGTGTGCGGGGTCACCAGGGGCACGGGGTCACTCTCCGGACAGGACGATCGAGCGGGTCAGGTTGCGAGGGCGGTCGGGGTCGAGTCCCTTCCCGAGCGCGTGCGCGACGGCGAAGAGCTGGCAGCGCACCAGGGTCAGCTGCGGGTCCTCGTCGAACCACACCGCGAGTGCTCCCGTGGCCTCGACCTCGGCCACGAGTCCCTCCGGCCGCTCGCCGAGGAACACCACCGCCGAGGAGTCGTCCGAGATGGCCTTCGGACCGTGGCGGTAGTCCATCGCCGGATACGACTCCGTCCAGGCGATGGCGGCCTCGCGCGCCTTGAGCGCCGCCTCGTGGGCGAGCCCGACGCTCCACCCGCGGCCGAGGAAGGTGAACTGCGAGCGCTCCAACAGGCTCTCGGGAACCTGCCAGTGCACGGCCTCGTCCGCCGCGCTCGCCAGCGCCTCGACGTCCTCGCCCAGCCCGGCGCGCAGCAGGCTCAGGGTCGACGTGGCGAAGCGGGTCTGCACCACCGATCGCTCGTCGGCGAAGGGCAGCACGACGACGTCGTCGGCAGCCGACCGGCCCGGCGACTCGGGGTCGCCGATCACGGCGAGCGTCCGCACCCGGCCGCGCAGCGCGGTCAACAGCTCCAGGACCTCCGTGGTGGTCCCGGACCGCGAGATGGCCACCACCAGGTCGTAGTCCCGGCCGGCCGGGAACTCGCTCGCCGCGAACGCGTCGGTGAGCCCGTGGCCGAGTGCTTCGCGACGCGCCGCGTACGCCTGGGCGATGAACCAGCTCGTGCCGCAGCCGACGACGGCCACCCGAAGGCCGCGCGCGGGCAACGGGGACGAGGCGGCGAGCGCCGCGGCCTGGCGCCAGGCGTGGGGCTGGCTGGCGATCTCCGCCGAGACGAGGGGAGTGGTCACTTTCGCTCCTTTGTCCGAGGTGCTGCCTGTGTGCGATGGAGGGCTGGTGAGGGCTAGGCCGGTCTTCGCGCCGCGTCCCCGTACGCGGCCACGATCGGACCGAGGTCGGCGCCGGAGGCCTCCCACCCGAGCAGCGCCGCGCCCCACGACCCGGCCGTTCCGCCGAGCGCGGCGGGCACGATGCGAGGGTCCGGGTGCACGGTGAGGCGGGCGCGAACCTGGTCGCGCAGCGGGCCGAGCAGGTCCTCGCCCGCGTGGACGAGCCCGCCACCGATGACGACGTGCGGCACCCCGGTCACGCGGACGAGGTCGGCCACCAGCGACGACAGCACCTCGACGGCGTCGTCCCACACGCGTCGGGCCACGTCCTCACCCGCACGCGCGCGGGCGAGGACGTCCCGAGCGCCGTCGACGGCGACGCCGGACGCGGCGGTGTAGCGGCGGGCGATCGCGGCTGCCGAGGCCACGGTCTCGGCGCAACCGCGCCCACCGCACACGCACGGGGCGCCGTCGAGGGCGCCGCCGTGTCCGATCTCGCCCGCGTAGCCGCCGGAACTCACCATCCGGCCGTCGAGGAGGAGCGCCGCCGCCAGCCCGGTGCCCACGGACACGTACACCTGGTCGGGCACCTCGCGCCCGGCGCCGAGTCGCGCTTCCGCCGTGGCTCCCGAGCGCACGTCGTGGCCGAACCCGACGGCGAGGCCGGTGTGCTCGCGAAGCCGTTGCGCCACGGGCAGGTCACGCCAGCCGAGGTTCTCCGAGTGCACGCACACGCCCCGCCGCTCGTCGACCGTGCCGGGCACGGCAACCCCGACGCCCACGGGCCGGTGTGTCGCGGGCACGGCCGACAGCGCGGTGTCCACGGTGTCGAGCACGACCGCGAACGCGGAGGCGGGGCCCGCCGCGGCCCGCGTCTCGACGCTGCCCTGCCGCAGGACGCCTCTCTCGTCCGCGACGAGCCACTTGACGAACGTGCCACCCACGTCGAGGGCGACGACGGCGGGCCGGGGTCCCCGAGCAGGGTCGACGGTGTCGGACACGGGCACCTACTTGACGCTTCCGGCGGTCAGGCCCGCCACGAGTCGCTTCTCGATGGCGGCGAACAGCAGCACCACCGGCACGATCGCCACGATCGAGACGCCGAACACGTACTGCCACGCCGAGTCGTACTGGCCCACGAACTTGGTCAGCGCCACCGACAGCGGTTGGTTCTCCGCCGAGGTGAGGATCACCAGTGAGGCGGCGAACTCGTTCCAGGCCGCGACGAACGTGAAGATCACGGCCGTGACGATGCCCGGCCACACCAGAGGCAGCGTGACGCGGAAGAACACCGTCCACCGGCTCGCGCCGTCGATCTGCGCGGCCTCGTCGAGCTCCTTCGGGATCGAGGCGAAGAACGAGTGCATGATCCAGGTGGCGAACGACATGTTGAACGCCGCGTTGATGAGGATCATGGCGAGCCAGGTGTCCTGGATGCCCCACGACAGCACCTGACGGAACAGCCCGGCCACCAGCACGGCGGGTTGCAGCATCTGGGTGACGAGCACGCAGAACAGGAAGGCCAGGCGACCAGGGAACCGGAAGCGGGCCGTGTAGTACGCCGCGGGGGTGGCCACCGCGAGAGTGAGCAGCGTGGCGCAACCCGCGATGACGAGCGTGGAGGTCAGGTTGTCGGGCAGCGGCGTCTCCGGCGTGGACCACATGGAGACGTAGTTGTCGGGATGCCACTCCTCCGGCAGGTAGGTCGGGGGAATGCGCAGGATCTCGGGCCGCGACTTGAACGACCCGATGAGCATCACGGCGTAGGGCAGCAGGAAGACCAGCGCCACGACGGCACCCGCGATCACGCGCAACGGGATCGAGCCCCGCGCCCCGGGTACTTCCTGAACCTTCGGCGCGCTGCGGCGCCGGAGGCGTGGGCGGGCGGAGGGAGTCTCCGGCGCCGGGGACGGGGCGGCGGGACCGGCCACAGTGCTCATTCGTCGACCGCCTTCAGTGGTTTCACGATCCGCACGTACACCGCGATCACCGCGATCACGATGACCAGATTCAGCACCGCGAGCGCCGACGCCATCCCGGAGTCGCGCATGTCCTGCAGCACCTTGAACATCAGCGTGGTCGTCGTGTCGGCGTCGTAGCCCGGAAGCGCTCCGGTGACGACGGAGAGGATCGGGAAGTTGTTGTAGACGTTGATGATGTTGATGATCGTGGCCACGGCGAGGGCGGGCCGCAGGTGCGGCAGCACGATGCGGAAGTACGTCACGCGGGGCGAGGCGCCGTCGATGCGGGCCGCCTCCAGCAGCTCCGGACTCACCGACTGCAGGCCCGCCAGCAGCGTGTACGTCGTGAAGGGCAGCGACACGAAGATCGCGATGCCGATCGCGACGAGGAACGCCGACGGCATCGACTTGGTGAAGCCGAAGTCGGGCGAGTCGAGGAGACCGATGTCGTGGAGGAACTGCTGCACGATGCCGTAGCCGGGTTCCAGGCCGTAGTAGATGACCGTGGTCGTCATGACCACCGACGCCGCCCACGGCACGATCACCGCCAGCCGCACGAACTGGCGTCCCGGGAAGGCTTTGTTCAGCAGGTTCGCCAGCGCCATCGACAACACGATGGTGACCACGACGACGACCGACACCCACAGCACCGTGCGGAGGAGGACCCCGGGCAGTGCGGGCAGGTCGAACAGCGCCTCGTAGTTGTCGAGACCCGCGCTGCCGCGGTCCTTGCCGGTCTGCGAGATCTCCCGGGTCGAGTTGATGATCATCAACACGGCCGGGTACAGGACGACTCCGGCGATGAGCAGCAGGCTGGGGCCGATCCACGGCAGCGCCTTCAGCAGGTCACGGCCGGACCCGCCGCGGCGACGCGCGGTGTCGGTTGCAGTGCGTGGCATGGGCGTTCCCTCGTCGTGGAGCGCGGGGCGCGGTCGGTCGGGACCGCACCCCGCGCTGGTCACCTCAGGCGTTGTCGACCTCGGCCTGGATTCCGGCCAGGACCTGCTTCGGGTCGGTTCCCGTGGCGATGAGCCCGATCTGCGACTGCATCGCCGACTGCGCGGTCGCCCACGCCGGGTTGGTCGACGGGTAGAACTGCGCGTGCGGCAGCAGGTCGAGGAACGGCTTCATGGCCTCGTCGGTCGACTGCTCGGCGCCCGACTTCGTGACGGGCAGGAAACCCTCCGTCTCGACGAAGTTCAGGTAGTTCTCGGCCTGGTAGAAGTAGTCGAGGAAGGCGCCGATCTGCTCGGTCTTCTCCTCGTCGTTGCGGAAGGCCATGAGGTGGTCGGCGACGCCGAGGGTCACCTTCTCGCCGTCCTTGGTGGGGATGTCGACGACGGAGTAGTCGAGGTCCGGGTTCTTCTCCTCGATCATGCCCACGATCGGCGGCAGCCCGACCGCCATGCCGAACTTGCCCTGGATGAACTGGTCGAGCATCGGCGTGCGCTGGGTGGCGCCCGCGTCCGGCTGGGTCAGCCCGTCGTCGTGGAGCTTCTTCATGAACCGCGCCGCTTCGAGGTTCTGCGGAGTGTCCACGGTGATCTCGCCGGGGGTGCCGTAGCCGCCACCGGCGCCGAGGAACCAGATCCCCGCCTCGGCCTGTGCCTCCTCGGAGCCGAGCGGCAGGCCGTAGCCGTAGGCGTCGGTGTTGTCGGTGACGGCCTTGGCCGCGTCGTACAGCTCGTCCCACGTCGTGGGCGGCTCCTCGACCCCGGCCTGCTCCAACAGGTCGTCGTTGACGAACAGCGCCCGCGCGGAGGCGATCAGCGGGAAGCCGTACTGGATGCCGTCGACGGAGGCGTTCTCCCGGAACGAGTCCTGGAAGTCGTCGATCGTCTCCGGCGACACCAGCTCCTCGGCCGAGTACAGCAGTTCGTCCTCGACGTAGCCCGCGAACGCGTCGATGCTGAGGAGGTCGGGCGCTTCGTTGGACTGCACCCTGGTCCGGATGACGTCGTTGATGTTCTCCCACGACTGCATTTCGAGCTTCACCGTCACGCCCGGGTTGGCGTCCTCGAAACCGTCGATCACCTCCTCCCACAGCTTCTTGGTGTTGTCCGAGTAGGACGCCGCGAGCATGGTTAGCTCGACGGTGCCGTCCTCGGCGGAATCTCCGCCCGAGCACGCGGCGAGCGTCATCGCGGTCGCCGCTACCAGGGCCGTGGCACGAATCCGTCGGGTCACGGCCGCCCCTCCTTTGGGATCGGTTGAGTGGATGCGACTCGCCGGCCACGAGGGGCCGGCGAGTCGACGGTTCTCGAAGCCGCGGTTACTTCGCGACCGCGGGCATGTCGGTCTCCTCCGAGTCGAGCCCGGGACGCGACTCCGACCAGCGGCCGCGCGTGAAGTCGGGCACCGCGACGGGCCGTCCGCCCTTGCGGATCGACTCGCCGGACAGAGGCACCGAGGAGCACCACACGGCGGAGTCGTACACGTCGATGTCCGGCACCAGTCCCGCCCGCATCTGCTGCACGATCCGCCACTGCAGGATGTAGTCCATGCCTCCGTGGCCACCGTTGTTCGCGGCGTCGTCACCGACCTTGCGCCACAGCCAGTGGTCGTAGCGGTCGAGGTAGGGCTGCGCGTCCGCCCACTGGTGTCCACTGTGGTCGGGCTCGACGTAGATGCGGGTGGGGTAGTCCTCGAACAGGCCCCGCGTGCCCGCGATGCTGTTGATCCGGCTGTAGGGGCGCGGGGAGCTGACGTCGTGCTCCGCGCGGACCATGCGGCCCTTCTCGGTCATCAGCATGCTCGTGGTGCGGTCGCCCTTGACGTAGGTCTCCGTCCACGACGGGTGGTCGGCGGGCATGAACCGCTCGCGGTAGTCGGCGAGTCCGAGCGCGGCGGAGCTCGTCGCGGTGAGGTGGGTGAACCGGTCGCCGCGGTTGATGTCCATGCACGCCGCGATCGGGGCGAGGCCGTGCATGGCGTAGAAGCTCGCGTCGATCGTGGCGTGCCACGCGCGGCGCCAGTCGTCCGGCTCGTAGTAGCCGCTGAAGAGCAGGTCGCGCAGGTCGTGCAGGTAGCCGCCGTGCCCGTTGGTGAGCTCGCCGAACAGGCCGTCGTGGGCCATGCGCAGGATCGCCAGTTCGTTGCGCCCGTACGAGCAGTTCTCCATGAGGAAGACGTGGCGTCGGGCGCGCTCGGAGGCGTCGACGAGCTGCCACAGCTCCTTCAGTTCGGTCGCGATCGGCAGTTCGATCCCGACGTGCTTGCCGCCCTTGACGGCGGCCATGCCCTGGCGGAAGTGCCACTCCCACGGCGTCGCGACGTAGACGAGGTCGACCTCGTCGGACGCGCACAGCTCCTCGTAGGCCCGGTCGCCACCGGTGAAGATGGTCGGGCGTCGCCCGGTCTCCGACTGCACGGTGTCGGCGGCCCGGTTGGCCCGGTCGGGCAGCGTGTCGCACACGGCGGTCACGACGGCGCCGGGCACGGCGGTCCAGCCGCTGAGCATGCCCATACCGCGGTTGCCCAGGCCGATCAGGCCGATGCGGACCTCGTCGTGGCGTTCGAACGGCACTCCGATCATGGAGCGCTGGCCCTTCCCTCGGGCCGGTGCGGCCGCGGTGTCCTGGTCCGCGGCGGCCGGGAGTGCGCCGCCCGCGGCGAGGATGCCCGTGGCTCCCGCAGCTCCCGCTGCCAGTCCCACGCCCTGCAAGAACGTCCGTCGGCTCGGAGTGGCCTCCACCATGACTTCTCCCTGTCGGTGTCGGTGTGGTCGGCATCGGGTGAGAGCGCGGATGCCGTCTCGTCCGCTTTCGTGGCGGCAATCTTTACTCCGCGCCAACAAGCTGTCAAGAGTTGATTGAAGTGGCGCCGTTCCAATCAAAATCAATCAAGATGCCGCCGCCGTGTCCGCGGTCTGCGCACGCGTGTCCGCCGTCTGTGCACGCGTGTCCGCTCCCTGCGTCCGCGTGTTCGCACCTGCTGTACGGCGAACGGACGTACCGGCGCCTCCGAGTGGATCAGTGCTGGTCGAGGCCGGGGGAGGCCACCACGCTCGCTCGCGTGCGCGCGTACATGTCGAGGTCGACCTCTCCGGCGACCGGCCTCGCCACCGCGGCCGCGGACAGGGCGACGGCGTCGGCGAGCTGCTCGGCGAGGATGTCCGGAAGCGGCCGCTCGTTGCGGTGCAGAGCGCGGGCGAGCGCCGCGACGGCCGCATCGCCCGCTCCGGTCGGGTTGCCGTGCACGAGCTCGACCGGGCGAGCCTGCCAGGTCCGCTGTGGACGGCCGGAATCCGCTACCAGAGCGATCATTCCGGCTTCGGCGCGGGAGACCACCACGCCGGCGGCTCCCTCGTCGAGCAGCCGTTGCGCGCCCGCCGCCAGGTCGTCGCATCCGGTCGCCGCCCGGAGTTCGTGGTGGTTCGGTTTGAGCAGCGTGGCGCCGGCCCGGGCGGCGGCGAGCAGGTGTGGTCCCGAGGTGTCGACGACGATCCGTGCGCCACGTCGCCGCGCCGCGCCGACCACGGAGGCGAGTGCCTCGTCGCCGGTGCCGGGCGGCATCGAACCGGACACCGTCACCACGTCGCCGTCCCCGACGGCGTCGGCGGTCAGCGCGCACAGGCGTTCCCACGCCGACTCGGACACCGCGGGACCGGGTTCGTTGAACAACGTCGTCGTGTCGGCGTCGACCACCGCGGTCGTGCGCCGGGTCGGCGAGGGGATCAGCACCCAGCGCTGGTCGACGTCGGACAGCAGCGCGCGCAGCCGGTCGCCGGTGTCGCCCCCGAGGAAGCCCGTGCACGCCACCGCTTCGCCGAGTCGGTGCAGCACCCGCGCGACGTTGACCCCCTTGCCGCCCGCCGTCTCGGAGACCGTCTCGACGCGGTTGACCTCTCCCCACTGCGCGCGCGGGAGGTGGTACGTGACGTCGAGGGCCGGATTGGGGGTGATCGTGAGGATCATGGGTGCTCGCTTCCCGCTGCCGCGCGGAGCGGCAGCCCGCAGGTGCCGCCGGATAGCAATGCTCGATACTGCGCGTTATACCGGACTACCAATCAATTTCTGTCACAATCGCAGTACGATGAGGACGATAGCACCGCGCGGCCTCGTCCCGAGGTGGCGAAGAACGACGGTCGCCACGACGCGACGCAAGGAAAGAGAATGCCGATGAACCGCCACGAGAGGCTAGCGGGCCTGCTCGAACTCGTCATCGAGCGGGAGAGCGTCCACGTCGACGAGCTCGTGCGGGAGCTCGGGGTGTCGGCGGCCACGGTGAGAAGAGACCTCGACGAACTCGCCGAGCAGCAGCTCATCACGCGCACGCGGGGCGGCGCCACGTCGGCGCCCGGTTCCGCGGATCTTCCCCTGCGCTACAAGGCGGGCCGCCGCGCCGAGGAGAAGACGCGGATCGCGCAGGAGGCGGCGTCGCTGGTCGAGCCGACCCAGGTGGTGGGTCTCAACGGCGGAACCACGACCACCGAGGTGGCTCGCGAGCTCGCGGTGCGACCCGAGCTGCGCGGTCCCGCTCCGGGCGACGAGGTCGTCGTCGTGACGAACGCCGTGAACATCGCCAACGAGCTGGCCGTGCGCCCGCACCTGCGGGTGGTGGTCACGGGAGGCGTGGCCCGGGCGTTGAGTTACGAGCTCACCGGGCCGCTCGCGACGCCGATCCTCGAACAGATCTCGCTGGACGTGCTGTTCCTCGGTGTCGACGCGATCGACGCGACGCGGGGGGCGGCCGCGCATCACGAGGGGGAGGCGGCGGTGAACGGGGCGTTCGTCGCGCGGGCGAACCGCGTGGTGGTGGTCGCCGACTCGGCCAAGCTCGGCCGGACGGCGTTCGCCACGATCTGCGGCATCGAGGCAGTGGACACGCTGGTGACGGACACCGGGGCGGATCGGGCGCTGGTGAAGGAGCTGCGCCGCAGCGGCGTGGAGGTCGTGCGGGTGTGACGCCGCGCGCGGCGGGGGTGGCGCAACAGGTGAGCGAGCGCTTAGTATGTCGGTCGTCCGAGGGGATGCACCCTGTCGTGAACGGGTCGGGAGGTGGGCGTGCGACGCGGTCAGCTCGACGATCGAGTGGGGTCGGCGCCCAGCATGCGCAGCGCGAGCTCGCCGTACCTCGCGCCCAGCTCGTCCGGTGAGGTGCGGGAGCGTTCCGTGTACCACCGGGCGACGTCCACGCCCAGGGACAACACCGCGCGCGCGGCGATCCGCGCGTCCGACACGGTGAAGTCGCCCGAGTGCTGGCCCGCGAGCACGAGGTCCTGCACGATGCGCTCGATGTCCCGGCGCAGCTCGGCGACGACGCGGTACTCCTCGTCGGGAAGCGCACCGATCTCGTACTGCACCACCCGGGCGATCGTGTGGCGCCGCGCGTGCCAGGCGACGAACCGTTTCACGATCTCGCGCATCGCGTCCACCGGGGCGTCGGCCGATTCGGCGGCGGTGCGCACGAGGTCGAGCGCCTGCTGGTGCCCGCTGCGGCTGATCGCGAACAGCAGCGCCGCCTTCGACGGGAAGTGCACGTACAGCGCCGCCGGGCTCATGCCCGCTTTGGTCGCGATGTCGCGGGTGGTGGTGGCGTGGTAGCCCCGCTGGGCGAAGGACTCGACCCCGGCCAGCATGAGGCGGCGGGCCGCGTCCGGTTGGACATCCGGCCACAGCTCGGCCGACAGGGATTTCGTCATGCCCGAATTGTAAGCGAGCGCTTAGCGTGGATTGGAGATCGGCCGTGGACGCGTTGACAGACCGGGTCGCCATTGTGACAGGCGCGAGCCGGGGGATCGGCTTCGGGGTGGCGCAGACGCTGGTCGACGCCGGGGCGAAGGTCGTCATCACGGCCCGCAAGCCGGACCCTCTGGCCGAGGCCGTCGCACAACTCGGCGGTGAGTCGGTCGCGCTGGGCGTGCCCGGCAAGGCGGACGACGCCGACCACCAGGACGAGGCGGTGGCGCGCACACTGGAGACCTTCGGGCGCATCGACTTCCTGGTGAACAACACCGGCATCAATCCCGTCTACGGTCCGATCCTGGACGTGGACACCGACGCCGCGGCGAAGATCTTCGGTGTCAACGTGCTGTCGCCGCTGGCGTGGACCCGCAAGGTCCGCGACGCGTGGATGGGCGAGCACGGCGGCGCGATCGTCAACGTGTCCTCGATCGCGGGTCTGCGCACGTCGCCCGGCATCGGCATGTACGGCGTGAGCAAGGCGGCACTGATCCGGCTCACCACGGAACTCGCGCACGAGCTCGCCCCCTCCATCCGCGTCAACGCGGTGGCTCCCGCCGTCGTGAAGACGACGTTCGCCACCGCGCTCTACGCCGATCGCGAGGAGGAGGTGGCCTCCGCCTACCCGATGCAGCGCCTCGGCGTACCGTCCGATGTGGCCGGTGCGGTGACGTTCCTGCTGTCGGAGCAGGCCGGGTGGATCACTGGGCAGACGCTCGTCGTCGACGGCGGTGTGACCCTCGGGGGTGGACTGTGACGCTCGAACTCGCCGGTGCCGGTGTGGTCGTCACCGGTGGGGGACGGGGGATCGGCGCCGCGCTGGCCACCCGGCTGGCCGCCGAGGGCGCGCGCGTCGTGGTCGCCGATCTCGACGGCGACGCGGCGTCGGCCGTGGCCACCCGGATCGGCGGCACGGCGGTGGCCGGTGACGCGGCGTCGGAGGACGGCGTGCGCGCGCTCGTCGCGGCGGCGCGCACGACGCTGGGAGAGATCGACCTGTTCTGCGCCAACGCGGGCATCGCCGTCGCCGGAGGGCCCGAGGTGCCCGACGAGCAGTGGGCGCGGGTGTGGGAGGTCAACGTGATGGCCCACGTCCGTGCGGCGCGGGAGCTGCTGCCGCGCTGGCTGGAGCGTGGCCGGGGGCACTTCCTCGCGACCGTGTCGGCGGCGGGGTTGCTCACCAATCTCGGCGCGGCTCCGTACTCGGTGACCAAGCACGCCTCGCTGGGCTTCGCCGAGTGGCTGGAGGTGACGTACCGGCACCGCGGGGTCCGGGCGCAGGTGATCTGTCCCCAGGGGGTGCGCACCGACATGCTCGCCGACGCCGGTCCCGCGGGCTCCGCCCTGCTGGGGCCGCGCGCGATCGAGCCGGAACAGGTGGCCGACGCCGCCGTCGAGGGGCTGCGCGACGGCCGGTTCCTCATCCTGCCGCACGCCGAGGTCGCCGAGTACTACGCCCACCGCGCCACGCAGACCGAGCGGTGGCTGGCGGGGATGAACAAGCTTCAGCGCAGGCTGGAGAACGCGTCGTGACGGTGGCGTGAACGTCGGCGCCGGTGACCACCCACGGAAGCGTCCCGTAAGCGCGGACGCGCGTGCGCGGGGCGCGGACACGGGTGCGGGAAGTGCGGACGCGCGTGCGTGGGGCGCGGACACGGTGACTGGGCTTCAACGGCGCAGGCTCTCGAAGGCCGTTCGGGCGGCAGCGCCGATGGCCAGGTCGATGTCGTGCGCGGTGCTCGCCCGGCGGTGGGAGCGGGTCAACGCGGCGACGGCGACGCGGTCGCCGGAGTCCGCCTCGACGACTCCGATCTCGTGCCGCAGGTGCAGGAACGTGCCGGTCTTGCCACTGACCTTCACCGTGTCGGCGCGCAGGTCGCTGGAGAGCCGGTGGGTGAACACCTGCAGGCCCATCAGCCGCCGCAGCTCCGCGGTGGCCGACGGGTGGGCGATCTGGTCGAGCCACACGCGCTGGAGCAGGTCGACCAGTGCGGTGGCGGTGCCGACGTTGCCGTGCGCCGGGTCGAGGGTCTCGATCGAGTAGTGGCGCGTGGCGTCGTCGCGGATCGCCAGTTCCAGCGCCAGCCCGAAGTCGTCGCCCGCGACCCCCGCCGCGCACTCGTACATGCGGTGGAGCCGGTGTCGGACCCGGATCCCGGAGCAGCCCCACTGCCGGAGGCGCTCGTCCACGGCCGCCACCCCCACGAGGTCGAGCAGGGCGTCTGCACTGGCGTTGTCGCTGACGGTCAGCGTCTGGTGGAGCAGGTCACCGACCGCCAGGGTCGCGGGATGCCGGAACGCCGACACACCCGTGGGGCCGACGCTGCGGTGCTCCGGCACGATGGTCACCGGCAGGGCGGCGTCGAGTCGCCCGTGTGCGATCTCGTCGAGCACCACCAGCGCGAGCGGGACCTTGACGACCGAGGCCAGCGGAACGGGCGTACCGGTGTCGAAACCCAGCTCCTCGCCGGTGTCGAGGTTGCGGGCCAACAGGTGTCCGAGAGCACCGACCGCGGCCCAGTGCTCCGCGAGGGACTCGGCCACGGCCAGCAGCTCCGCCGACGTCGCCACGTACGCGGGTGTGCCCGTCATCCTGACACCGCCAACCGCGTGTGGTGATCGCGAGCCGGGGAGTCCACGGTGGATTCCCCGGGATCCGGTGAGACGCCGAGAGCGGTGGCCACGAGCGGTGCGAGCCACGCCGACTCCTGCGCCTCGCGCCGCCCGCTCGGGCGAGAGGAGAGCGCGATCTCGTACCCGCGGTGCAGAGCAGGGTCGGCGAGCGGCGCCCACGCGAGCGCGTGCCGCCGGGCGAACGATGCCGTGCACAGCAGCATCGCCGGCCCGGCGAGGGTGTCGGCGACCGCGGCGGCGAGTGAGGTGGCGGGCCTGATCCTGCCGTCGGGAAGTCCGGCGCGGGCCGCCGCCTTGGCGAGGCGTTCGGCGGCGAAGGGCACCTCGTCCTCACCGGTGGTGAGAATCGGGGCGGGCGGGTTCACCGCTCCCCGTCGTGGCCGCAGGTCCTCCAGGTGCACCGCGCGCCCGGGCGGGCCGCTGTGCGGGGCGGTGGCGAGACCGAGGGCCACGCGCAGCGACGCCCTCTCCGGTGCCACGCGCAGCACGGCGAACGCCAGCGAGCCGTCGGACAGACCGTGTTCGCGCTCTGCGGCGGACAGTTCCCGGACACCGATGGTGACGCCGCGCTCGGCCCCGGCCCGGATCACGCGGGCCAGACCGGCCGGATCGGCGTCGGGTGGGACGCCCAGAGCGTGGGTGGCGGTGGACAGCGCCGTCGCGGCCACCTGGCGCAGGTGGTCGACCCGGCTCAGGACGTCGCGGGCATGGGGGAGGAGCAGCACACCGAGGTCGGTCGTGTCGACGCGGCGGCGGGTGCGGTCGAAGAGCGTCCCACCGAGGTGGTGTTCGAGTGTCTTGATCCGTCGGCTCAGCACCGGCTGCGCGACGTAGAGCCTCTCGGCGGCGGCGGAGAAGCTGCCCTCCTCGGCGATGGCGACGAAGGCTTCGAGGTGTGCGAGCAGGTCCACACCAGCGGTTATATCAGAACGCTATGCGAGTCTTGGATATCTCTCTTGGACATAGTCGCGGCGGCGCTGCTTGGCTCGGCTCAGATCGTTGTCGAGAGAGTCGAGGAGCGCCGATGAGTGCCGGAGTGTCCCGCCGTTCGCTGATCCGTACCGGGTTGGCCGTCACCGCAGGTCTCGCCACCGTGGGTTTCGGTGTCCCGAACGGCACCCCGCCCGTCGTGCCGGGCAGAGTCCAGGGCGAGTTGCGTGCGCTCGAAGCCCGCCACGCCGCACGACTGGGCGTGTACGGGATCAACACCCGCTCGGGAGCCGTCGTCTCCTATCGGGCGCACGAGCGGTTTCCGATGTGTTCGACGTTCAAGACGCTGGCGGCCGCCGCCGTGCTCCGCGATCTCGACCGCGACGGGGAGGTGCTCGACAGCTGGGTCCACTACACCGAGGACGACCTCGTGGTGGGCTCACCGGTGACGGAACGCCACGTCGGCACGGGCATGCGGGTCGCGGACCTGTGTGCCGCCGCCGTCAGCGAGAGCGACAACACCGCGGCGAACCTGCTGCTGGACCGCATCGGAGGTCCACGCGGGGTCACCCGCTTCTGCCGGTCCCTGGGAGACCGCCTCACCCGCCTGGACCGCTACGAGCCCGACCTCAACAGCGCTCTCCCCGGCGACCTCCGGGACACCACCACACCGGCCGCGATCGCCGAGGACTACCGGCGCCTGGTCGTCGGCACGGCGCTCGACCGCGGCGACCGGGCACGGCTGACGACCTGGCTCACCGAGAGCGTCACGAGCGACACGCGGTTCCGCGCGGGGCTGCCCTCCCACTGGCGGGTCGCCGACAAGACCGGCTCGGGCTCCTACGGCACGGCGAACGACGTCGGCGTGGCGTGGACGGACGACGGCACTCCGCTGGTGCTGGCCGTGCTGTCGACCAAGCACACTCCGGACGCGGAATGGGACGACGCGCTCGTGGCGAGAACCGCGCGCGTGCTGGCCCGCGCCCTCGTCGAGTAGGGACAGAGGCGGCGCGCATCGTGGAGACGACGGGGACCGTATCCCGACGGCTCCCCGCCGCTCACGGTGTGCGTTCCCACCCACGTCGCGGTGGGCTCGTGCCCAGCCTGGGCTCCCGGCTCCGGTAGACGATGTAGGGGCGGGTGAGGTACCCGAGCGGCATCGAGAAGACATGGACCAGGCGGCTGAACGGCCAGAAGGCGAACAAGGCCAACGCGGCCAGGGCATGCAGCTGGAAACCGAGTCCGGCCTGTGCCATGAGCGTGGGCTCCGGCTGGAAGGCGAAGATCGAGCGAAACCACGGCGAGACAGTCTGGCGATAGTCGTGCGCGTTCTCGGTCACGTTGCCCAACACCGTCGCCGCCAGGCCCAGCACGATCGTGCCCACCAGCAACACGTACATCACCTTGTCGTTGCGGGTGGTCGCGGAGAACACCGGACCGACGGTGCGCCGCCGGTACACCAGGATCGCCGCGCCTGCCAACGTGCACACGCCGGCCACGGTTCCCAGTGTCACCGCGATGACGTGATAGGCGAACTGGCTGATGCCGACGGCCTGCGTCCACGATTTCGGGATCAACAACCCACCGACGTGGCCCAGGAACACGATGAGTATTCCGAAGTGGAACAGCGGGCTGCCCACGCGAAGCAGACGGTTCTCGTAGAGCTCCGAGGAACGCGTCGTCCAGCCGAACTTGTCGTAGCGGTACCGCCAGACGTGCCCGCCGACGAACACCGCCAGCGCCATGTACGGCAAGACCACCCACAGCACGATGTCGACGGTGTCGACGTTGCCCGTCATACCGATGCGCCTCCGGGTGTGCGGTTGGTGGGATACGGCAGCAGCCCCACGTCTTCCTCCGGCGGGCCCGAAGCGGCGAGCTGCTCGACGATGTCTCGATCCCGGCGCCCGAGCGGGGGCAGAGTCGCCGACACCGACTCCAGCACCGGCGACCACGCGGAGCGCCCCTCCCACAGGCCCAAGCGCAGGAGTTCCAGACTCGCCCGGTACTCGGCAAGCAGACGGACACCGGCTGCGGGGTCGACGGTCGCGGCGAACTCCAGGACCACAGCCAGATGATCCGGCAGTTCGGTGGTCGCGATGCGGTGTCCCGCCGCGCGGTAGGTCTGTTGGAAGCGCAGCAACGCCATCCCGCGTTTGCGGGTGTCGCCGTAGCGGAAGTAGGTGAGGAACAGGCTGAACCGCTTGCGGTGGTCGAAGGTGGCCACGTAGTCGGCTGTCAGTGTTCCTGCGGGCGTTGCCTCGACATGGGCGCAGAACGACAGCAGAGGTGACCCCACAGCTTCCGGCAACGTCGCGGCCGCCGCACGCAGCAACGGCAAGCGTTGCCGCACAGCATCGTCGGGATAATCCAGCAACAGCGACTGCGTTTGCCAAGCGACGACCCGTTCTCGGTCGGTGAGCGACGACGTCACGGCTTCGGCTCCGTCTCGGCGTTCGGGTCGCCTCCCGCGTCGCCGCCGTCCCGGCGCGGTGGGAACAGGCCCTCCGGCAAGCCTTTGCCGTCCCAGTTCAGCAGGTTCACCCGGTTGTGTTTGCTCACGGGCGCGGCTGGGGTGTCGCTGAGCTGACGGCCTTGCAGGGCGGCGAAATTCTCCACCGCGATCGGGAGGGCGCCTCCCGACGTTTCGCCGAACGGCCCCGACCCTCCCATGCCCGGCCCGCCCTCGTAGTCGAGGCTGCACTCGGTGGCCAGCTCTTCCAAGCCGTGTGCCTGCTCGGCATGCGCCGGTGGAATCACGTACCGCTCTTCGTACTTCGCCAGCGCCAGCAGCCGATACATGTCGTACATGCGCTCGCCGGTCATCCCGACGCGTCGGGGAATCGCCTCGTCGGGTTCTCGACCCAGGTTGATGTCACGCATGTAGCTGCGCATCGCCGCCATCCTGCGGAGCACATCCGCGACCGGCTCGGGATCACCCGCCGTGAACAGCTCCGCCAGGTACTCCACCGGGATGCGAAGGGCCTCGATGGCGGCGAAGAGGTTGCCGTGGTCCTCGCCGTCGTGTCCGGTGTCGCGCACGACGTCCACGACGGGGGACAGAGGCGGGATGTAGAAGACCATCGGCATGGTGCGGTACTCGGGATGCAGCGGTAGAGCGAGCCCGTAGGTGTGGATCAGGTGGTACACGGGGGAGCGCTGCGCGGCCTCGATCCAATCGTGCGGGATTCCCGCGCGCTCCGCTCCGGCGACGACGTCCGGGTCGTTCGGGTCGAGCAGAAGGTCACGTTGGGTGCGTAGCAGGTCCCGCTCGGGGGCGCTCGCGGCCTCGGTCACGCGGTCGACGTCGTAGAGGACGAGTCCGATGTAGCGCAGTCGGCCCACACATGTCTCCGCGCACACCGTCGGGAGTCCCACTTCCACGCGAGGGAAACAGAAGGTGCACTTCTCGGCCTTGCCGGTGCGGTGGTTGAAGTACACCTTCTTGTAGGGGCAGCCCGTGACGCACATCCGCCAGCCGCGGCAGCGGTCCTGGTCGACCAGCACGATGCCGTCCTCGGTGCGCTTGTAGATCGCGCCGGACGGGCAGGACGCGGCACACGAGGGGTTCAGGCAGTGCTCGCAGATGCGCGGCAGGTAGAACATGAACGTTCGCTCGAACTCGAACCGGACCTTGTCCGCGATCTTGGTGATCAACGGGTCGGCTCGACCGTGTTCCGGAGCACCGCCGAGGTCGTCGTCCCAGTTCGCCGACCAGCTGATCGCGGTCTCCTCTCCACTGATCAGCGAGCGGGGGCGGGCCACCGGAATGTCGTCCTGCGGCGGTGCGCTGGTGAGATGGTCGTAGTCGTAGGTCCACGGCTCGTAGTAGTCGCGGATGTTCGGCAGCTTCGGGTTGCTGAAGATGGTGAGCAGCTTGCGCAGCCGCCCACCCGCCTTCAGCCTCAACCGTCCTCGGCGGTTCAACTCCCACCCGCCCTGCCAGCGCTGTTGATCCTCGTAGGTGCGGGGATAACCCTGTCCCGGGCGCGTCTCGACGTTGTTGAACCACACGTACTCCACGCCGGACCGGTTGGTCCAGGCCTGTTTGCACGTCACCGAGCAGGTGTGGCAGCCGATGCACTTGTCGAGGTTCATCACCATCGCCATCTGGGCCATGACTCGCATCAGTACGTCACCTCCTGACTGCGCCTGCGGATGACGGTGATCTCGTCACGCTGGTTGCCGGTGGGGCCCAGGTAGTTGAACGCGAAGGACAGCTGCGCGTAGCCGCCGATCAGATGCGTGGGTTTGATCAGCAACCGGGTCAGTGAATTGTGAATACCTCCGCGCTTGCCGGACGTCTCCGCTCTGGGAACGTCGATCAGTCGCTCCTGCGCGTGATACATGTACACGGTGCCGCGCGGCATGCGGTGCGAGACGATCGCGCGCGCCACCACGACGCCGTTGCGGTTGACGGCCTCGATCCAGTCGTTGTCGGCCACCCCGATCGCCCCGGCGTCCTCCACGGACATCCAGATGGTCGGCCCACCCCGGGACAGGCTCAGCATCAACAGGTTGTCCTGGTACTCGGAGTGGATCGACCACTTGCTGTGGGGAGTGAGGTAGCGCACGGCCAAGCCCGAGCCGTCCTGGGTTCCCGGTCTGGGGTCGGAGAACAGAGCGGTCAGGTCGAGCGGAGGCCGGAACACCGGGAGGTTCTCCCCGAGTTCGCTCATCCAGTCGTGGTCGAGGTAGAAGTGTTGCCGGCCCGTGAGCGTGTGCCACGGTTTGCCGCGCTCGACATTGATGGTGAAGGGTGAGTAGCGTCGGCCTCCGGCCTCCGATCCCGACCACTCCGGTGAGGTGATCACGGGAACGGGTGCCTTCTGGGTGTCGGAGAACGTGATCTGCTTGCCTGCGTGCTCGGCGGCCAGGTCGGCCAGCCGGGTACCGGTCCGTTCCTCCAACGTTCGAAATCCCTGGGTGGCCAGGCGGCCGTTCGTGGTGCCCGAGAGAGCCAGGATGGCTTCGCACATGTCCACTTCCCGCGCCAACGACGGGCGACCGTGCGCGGGACCGCCGCGTACCATCCCGTTCTTCTCCCGCAGGTAAGCCACTTCGCGGTCGACGGAGAAGGTCACTCCCTTGGTGGTGGCGCCGTGCGATTCCAGCATCGGTCCGAGGGCGTTCATCTTCGCCGCGATCGCGGTGTAGTCGCGCTCGACGACGGTGAGTCTCGGCATGGTGAGTCCCGGAACCGGGTCGCACTCGCCTTTCTTCCAGTCGCGCACGATCCCATGCGGGGTGGCGAGTTCGTCGGCGGTGTCGTGCAGGAGAGGTGTGGCCACGACGTCTCGCCGCGTGCCGAGGTGATCGACCGCCAGCCTGCTGAACGTCTCCGCGATCGCCTGGAACGCAGCCCAGTCGGAGCGCGTCTGCCATGGCGGGGCGATCGCCGGGTTGAACGAATGCACGAAGGGGTGCATGTCGGTGGTGTTGAGATCGTGCTTCTCGTACCAGGTGGCCGAAGGCAACACCACGTCGGAGAACAGTGTGGTGCTGGTCATCCGGAAGTCCAACGACAGCAGCAGGTCGAGCTTGCCCACGGGAGCCTCGTCGTGCCAGACGACCTCGCGGGGGCGAGCGTGCGGGGGTACTTCCTCCGCGCGCAGCGACGAATCGCTGCCCAGTAGGTGCTTGAGGAAGTACTCGTTGCCCTTGGCCGACGAGCCGAGTAGGTTGGCGCGCCAGACACTCAGCACTCTCGGGATGTTCTGTGGGGCATCGGGGTCCTCACAGGCGAACTTGAGCCGGCCCGCCTGGAGTTCCGCCACGACGTACTCGGCCGGGTCCGTTCCCGCGCGCTCGGCTTCGTCGGCCAGGTCCAGGGGATTGCGGTCGAACGTCGGCGCGCTCGGCATCCATCCCATGCGGGCGGACTGGGCGAGCAGGTCGGCAGTGGTGTGACCTGCGAGAACTCCTCGCGCTGTGGTGGCGTTGTGGGCGTCCGCGCCCGAGTGGTCGTAGCGGAACTGGTCCGTGTGGAGGTACCAGTAGGCGGTCTGGATGGTCTGGCGGGCCGGGCGCGACCAGTCCAGCCCGAATGCCAGGTTGCTCCAGCCGGTGATCGGGCGGCACTTCTCCTGTCCCACGTAGTGCGCCCAGCCGCCGCCGTTGACCCCTTGTCCGCCGGTGAGCATGGTGAGCGTGAGGAACGCCCGGTAGATGGTGTCCGAGTGGAACCAGTGATTGGTCCCGGCTCCCATGATGATCATCGACCGGCCGCCCGTGGCCTCGGCCGTGGCGGCGAACTCCCGGGCGATGCGCGTGGTGGCGCTCGCGGGAACACCGGTGATCGATTCCTGCCAGGCCGGCGTGTACGGAGTGGTGGGATCGTCGTAGCCGCCCGGCCAGTCACCAGGCAGGCCGTCGCGTTGCACGCCGTACTGGGCGAGCAACAGGTCGAACACCGTGGTCACCAGCTGCCCGCCGACTCGTCGGGCCGGAACACCTCGACGCAGTGTCGCGGCCACCGCCGAGTCGCCATCCGGGTGACCGGTGTGCCCGTCGAACCGAGGCAGCAGCACCGTCACCGGTTCGGACCCGGGCCCGGAGGCCGACAACATCGGGTCCACACCGTCCAGGTCGAGGTTCCACCGACCGATGCCGGACTCGCCGTAGCGGAAACCGACCGAGCCATTGGGCACCACAGGCTCGCTGGTCGCCGAGTCGAGCAGGACTGTCTTGAACGCCGCGTGTTCATCCGCCTCGGCCGCCGCGGCATCAAGGCTCAAGTCCGCCGCCGTGAGGAACTTGCCCGGCACATGACCGTCCGTGTGCTCGTCGAGTCGCACGAGGAACGGAAGGTCGGTGAATCGTGTGACGTAGTCCTCGAACGCCGGTGTCCGCCGATCGACGAAGAACTCGCGCAACACGACATGGCCCATGGCCATGGCCAGCGCGCCATCGGTGCCGGGACGTATCGCGAGCCAGTCGTCGGCGAACTTGACGTTGTCGGCGTAGTCCGGGGAGACAGCCACGACCTTCTGGCCGCGGTAGCGCGCCTCGACCATCCAGTGCGCGTCGGGAGTGCGGGTCACCGGGAGATTCGACCCCCACATGATCAGGTACGCGGCGTCCCACCAGTCGCCCGACTCGGGAACGTCGGTCTGGTCTCCGAACACTTGAGGCGAGGCGACCGGAAGATCGGCGTACCAGTCGTAGAACGACAGCATGGGCGCCCCGAGTAGGGAGAGGAATCGAGAACCCGAGGCGTAGGACACCATCGACATCGCGGGGATCGGGGAGAACCCAGCGACGCGGTCGGGCCCGTACTGCTTGACCGTGTACACGTGCGCCGCAGCCACGATCTCGGTCGCCTCGTCCCAGCTCGCCCGCACGAGTCCGCCGTGGCCACGCGCGGACTTGTAGAGCCGGGCCGCCTCGGGATCTTCGACGATCTCCGCCCACGCGGCGACCGGATCGCCGGTTCGTTGCCGTGCCCGCCGATACAGCTCCAGCAGCACACCGCGCACATAGGGGTAGCGCACGCGTGTGGGGGAGTAGGTGTACCAGGAGAACGCGGCCCCGCGTGGGCAACCGCGCGGCTCGTACTCCGGGCGGTCCGGGCCCACGGACGGGTAATCGGTCTGCTGTGCTTCCCACGTGATGATGCCGTCGGAGACGTAGACCTTCCACGAACACGACCCGGTGCAGTTCACCCCGTGGGTCGAGCGGACGACCTTGTCGTGCCGCCAGCGATCACGGTAGAACGTGTCCGCGTCCCTGCCTCCGGTGTGTTCGAGTGTCCGGAGGTCGTCGGACACCGTGCCGCGGGTGAAGAAGCGGCGGGTGCGCACGAGCGCGTCGGTCAGCTCGTTGTCCATACCGGATCGGTCAGGCGCAGTACTCACGGTGGTGTCCCCTTTCGGCGAGCGCGAAGGTACTGCCGCCTGTGGTGCGCCCGACCACCACGGCGAAATCGAGGGCCCGTAGGCCGTGCGAACCGACCGTCGAGGTCGCGGTGGTTCGGTGTTCGGTGCGCCCGGACACCACGTTGGACGGTGGTCAGCGTGAAGCCCACCATCGCGGCGGCGACCACCGCGAGCGCGATCAATCCCACCGCGTACGAACCCAGACGACCGTAGACCGCGCCCATCACCAGCGGTGGTACGAAGCCACCCAATCCGCCTGCGGCGCCGACCACCCCGGTGACCCCGCCGACTCGCTCCGGAGGCGTCAGCAGGGGCACGAGCGTGAAGACGGCACCGGTACCCAGCCCGAAGCCCGTGGCCATCACCAGGAACGCCACCGTCCCGAGCGGCATGAGCGGCGGGGTGAACGACTGCACGACCGCTCCCGCGGCGACCACCGCCATCGATGCGGAGTACACCGAGACCGGGCCGAGCCGGTCGGACAGCCAGCCCCCCACCGGACGCATCACCACCGCGACCACCACGAACCCCGCCATGCGGCTCGCGGCATCGGCTTCCGCCAGGGCGTAGGCCGACTCCAGGTAGGCGGGCAGGTACACGGAGAACGCGACGTATCCCCCGAAAGCCAGTGCGTACAGGGCCGATGCCTGCCACGTGACGGGCATGCGCAGTGCCGTCCGTAGCCGATGAGTGAACGGCTCGGCTTGTGTGGTGCCGCCGGGGGGATCCCTCAGAACGAGTGTCGCGATCAGCGCGTAGACGGCCAGACACACCGCCGTCACGAGAAACGGCGTGGGGGTGCCCCAGAGGTCGACCAGGGCCACCGTGGTCAACGCTCCGACGGCGGTCCCGCCCATGCCGACGCCGTAGATGCCGTTGGCCAACCCTCGTCGATGTGGGGGAAACCAGGCGTTGACGAAGGGCATTCCGACCGCGAACACCGTCCCACCGATGCCCAGGACGAATCCACCGGCGAGCAAGGCGACCAGCGAGGTGTCACCGGCGAAACCGAGGAACAACACCGGCACGATCGTCGCCAGCGACACGAGAGGGAACATGCGGTGACCACCGAACCGGTCGGTCAACGCGCCGATCGGGATGCGACCGAGCGAGCCGACCACCACCGGCACCGCCACCACGAGTGACTTCTCGAAGGCGCTCAAGCCGAGGTCGCGGGCCAACGCGGGGGCGAGGGGGCTGAGCAGCGACCACGCCCAGAAGTTGAGACCGAACCCGATGGTGGCCACGACGAGCATGAGCACCGGGCGACCGCCGACCGCTGTGGTGGTCCGTTCGGCCCTGGAGCCAGCTCCCATCGCCACCCTCGCGCTCGTTCGCTCGATCCTGCGTCTGCCCACATCGTCGCGTCGAGCGGGGTGGCTCGCGACCGCATGACGCGCTCGGGTGAGGTGACCTGCCGTGGTTCCGGGGACGGCAGGTGAACCGCGAGCGGCTGGCCGAGGCGGAGTGGATCGCGCCCACCAAGGAGCGTTTTCCCTGTATCGAGTGCGCGTGCGAGGACTGGGAGGGGACCTCGATGCGGTGTGACACCGAGGGCTGTGGTCACCCCGGTTTCGCTCACTGGGGAATCTGACCACAGCCCGTACGGGCGACTACGCCGGCGGCAGGTCCACCACCCCGGCGAGGTGGGCGCGGTGACGGCCCGGGGTGCCGAGGGCGATCTCGTCGGCCTTGGCGCGCTTGAGGTACAGGTGCGCCGGGTGTTCCCAGGTCATCCCGATGCCGCCGTGGAGTTGGATCGCCTCCTCGGCGGCGTGCACGGCCACGGCGGAGCAGTGGGACTGCGCCACGGCCACGGCCACCTCGACGTCGGAACCGGGCCCGAACGCGTCGGGAGCGGCGAGGACGTCGGCGGCGTAGCGGGCGGCGGCCCGCGCGGTCACCAGGTCCAGCCACACGTCGGCGAGCCGGTGCTTGAGCGCCTGGAACGAGCCGACCGGCCTGCCGAACTGGTGGCGCTGCCGCACGTACTCGACGGTGGTGTCCAGACACCACTGCGCCACACCGAGCTGCTCGGAGGCCAGCAGCCCGGCCGCGGTGTGCAGTCCCCGCGTCAGCGCGTCGACGGCGGTGGCACCCCGGGCGAGCTCGCGCGCCGGTGCCTGCCGCAACCGGACGTCGCCCACCCGCCGGGTCAGGTCGAACGAGACCACCTCGTCGACGTCGACTCCGGTGGCGGAGGTGTCCACCGCGAACAGGGCGGGACCGTCGGAGGTCACGGCGGGCACGACGAGGACGTCGGCGACGGCGAGGTCGGCCACCGTGGTCACGGCGCCGTCGAGCAGTCCCGCCTCCGCGTGCACCGCGGTCGGGAAGTCCGTGTTCGGGTCGGTGGACAGGGGCACGACCAGCGTGGCCGTGGCCTCGCCCGTGGCGAGTCGCCGCAGCAGCGTGGCCACCGGCTCGGCCTCGGTGTCCGCGTGCAGCAGCACCGACGTCGCGAGGACCGCACTGCCGAGGAACGGGACGGGCGCGACGGCGCGGCCCAGTTCCTCCAGCACCAGGGCGGTCTCCCGGAACGACGCCCCCTGGCCGCCGAGCTGCTCCGGCACGGGCAGCCCGGCGAGCCCGAGGTCGCTCGCCAGCGTCTGCCACAGCGCCCTGTCGTAGGCCGGTTCGCTGTCCATGCCCGACACGAGCGAGGCGGGGAGGCCGCGGTCGGCGAGCACGTCCCGGACCGTGGCCCGCAGGTCGGTCTCGACGTCGGAGTACAGCAGATCGGGGGTGCTCATCGGGGCAGGTCCTTCCACGCGACGTCCTTGTCCACCCTGGGTTCGGCGGGCAGCCCGAGGACCCGCTCGGCGATGATGTTGCGCAGGACCTCCGACGTGCCGCCCTCGATGGAGTTGCCCTTGGCCCGCAGGTAGCGGTAGCCCGCCTCGCGGCCGGTGAAGTCGACCAGCTCCGGCCTGCGCAGCGCCCAGTCGTCGTAGCGCAGGCCCTGCTCGCCCAGCAGCTCGACCTCCAGACCGGAGAGTTCCTGCGCGAGCCGCGCGAAGGCGAGCTTCATCGCCGAACCCTCCGGACCCGGTGCGCCCGCGGCGAGTTGCTGCCGCAGGCGCAGACCCGCGAGGCGCACCGCCTCCTGCTCGACCCACAGGCGCAGCAGCCGCTCGTGCAGGTCCGGGGTGCGCGACTCCGGGCGGGCCCGCCAGGTCTCGACGACCCGGCCGAGCATGCCGCTCTCGCGGGGCGCGGCGTTGCCGCCGATGGCCACGCGCTCGTTCATCAACGTCGTCTGCGCGACCCGCCAGCCCTCGCCGACACCGCCGAGGCGGTGCGCGTCCGGGATCCGCACATCGGTGAGGAAGACCTCATTGAACTCCGCCTCGCCGGTGAGCTGCCGCAGCGGGCGCACCTCGACGCCCGGCGCCGTCATGTCGCACACGAAGTACGTGATGCCCTGGTGTTTGGGCACGTCCGGGTCGGTGCGGGCGATCAGGATCGCCCAGCGCGCGTTGTGCGCGGAGGACGTCCACACCTTCTGGCCGTTGACCACCCAGTCGTCACCGTCGCGCACGGCCCGGGTGGCGAGCGCGGCGAGGTCCGATCCGGCGCCGGGCTCGCTGAACAGCTGGCACCAGATTTCCTCGCCGGTCCACAGCGGACGGAGGAATCGGCGTTTCTGCTCCTCGGTGCCGACGGCGAGGATCGTGGGAGCCGCCATGCCGAGCCCGATGCCGTTGCGCCGGGGATCGTTGTCCGGTGCGCCCGCGTCGGTGAGCGCGGAGTCGACCACGGCCTGCGCTCCGCGGGGCAGGCCGAGGCCGCCGAGCCCGACGGGGTAGTGCACCCAGGCCAGCCCGGCGTCGAACCGGGCCCGCAGGAAGTCCAGGCGGTCGGTGGTGGCGGGGTCGTGCTCGGTGAGCAACGCCGCCACCCGGTCACGGAGCTCATCCCGATCCTGCGAGGTCACCGCGTTCTCGGTCATCACAGGTACCTCTTCAGCTCTCGGCGGGCGAGCGAGCGCTTGTGCACCTCGTCGGGTCCGTCGGCCAGCCGCAGCGTGCGCACCCCGGCCCACAGCGCGGCGAGCGGGAAGTCCTGGCTCACCCCGCCCGCGCCGTGCAGCTGGACGGCCTTGTCGAGGATCCACTCGACGGTGCGCGGAGTGGCGATCTTGATCGCCTGGATCTCCGTGTGCGCGCCCTTGTTGCCGACGGTGTCCATGAGCCACGCGGTCTTGAGCACGAGCTGTCGGAGCTGCTCCACCCGGACCCGCGACTCGGCGATCCAGTCCTGCACCACGCCCTGCTCCGCGAGCGGCTTGCCGAAGGCGACGCGGTCGGCCGCGCGGCGGCACATGAGTTCGATGGCGCGTTCGGCCATCCCGATGGCCCGCATGCAGTGGTGGATGCGTCCGGGACCCAGCCGGGCCTGGGCGATCGCGAACCCGTCGCCCTCACCGCCGATGAGGTTGCCCGCCGGGACACGCACGCGGTCGAAGACCACCTCCGCGTGCCCGCCGGACTCCTCGTCGCCGTAGCCGAACACGGTCATCGCGCGCCGGACCTCCACCCCGGGAGTGTCGCGCGGGACGAGCACCATGCTCTGCTGCCGGTGCGGCGCGGCCTCGGGGTCGGTCTTGCCCATGACGATGAAGATCCGGCAGCGTGGGTTCATGGCACCCGAGATGAACCACTTGCGCCCGGTGATCACGTACTCGTCGCCGTCGCGTTCGATCCGGGTGCTCACGTTGCGGGCGTCGGAGGAGGCGACGTCCGGTTCGGTCATCGCGAACGCCGACCGGATCTCACCCTCCAGCAGCGGCTCCAGCCACTGTGCCTGCTGGTCGGGAGTGCCGAACTCCGACAGCAGCTCCATGTTGCCGGTGTCCGGGGCCGCGCAGTTCGTCGCGATCGGAGCGAGGTTCGGGCTGCGGCCGGTGAGTTCGGCCAGCGGCGCGTACTGCGTGTTGGTGAGTCCCGCGCCGCGCTCGCCGGGCAGGAACAGGTTCCACAGCCCGCGGCGGCGGGCCTCCGCCTTCAGGTCCTCGACCACGGGCAGCGTGTCCCACGGGTTCTCGGCCGTCCTCGTCTGCTCGGCCAGCACCGGCTCGGCGGGATAGACGTGCTCGTCCAGGAACGCGAGCAGCCGCTCCCGGTAGTCCTGGGTGGTGGCGTCGTACGCGAAGTCCATCAGTCCTCCTCCAGGGTGGCGTTGCCGCGCGCCACCAGCGGCGCGACGCTCGCGCCGATGCGGTCGAAACCCTCGCCGACGGTCTTGCCCTGGGTGTGCCGGAAGTGAATGCCCTCCAGGATCACGGCGAGCTTGAAGAACGCGAAGCCGAGGTACCAGCCCATGGCCGAGGTGTCGCGTCCCGACGTGGCCGTGTACCGGGCGACGAGGTCGCGCACGGGCGGGAAGCCGGGAGCGGTGGCGACACTGGAGATCTCGTCGCCCAGCGCCTCGCCCTCGGTGTACGCGACGAGCAGCGCGATGTCGGTGAGGGGATCACCCAGTGTGGACATCTCCCAGTCCAGCACGGCGGTGACCCGGTCGGTGTCGTCGACGAGCAGGTTGTCGAGCCGGTAGTCGCCGTGCACGATCGTCGGCGCGGGCGAGTTCGGCAGGCGCGCCGACAGCCGCTCGCGCAAGGTGTCGATGCCCGGGATGTCGCGGCTGCGCGACGCGTCGAGTTGCTTGCCCCAGCGGCGCAGCTGCCGTTCCAGATACCCCTCGGGTCTGCCGAAGTCGGTCAGCCCCACCTCGGTGTGGTCGACCGCGTGCAGCCGGGCGAGCGTGTCGATCATGGCCTCGGCGATCCGGCGCGTGCGGTCGGCGCCGAGCGCGTCGAGCTGGTCGCGGCGCCGGTAGGGCGTGCCCTCGACGAAGTCCATGACGTAGAACGGTGCGCCGAGCACCGCGTCGTCGGTGCACAGCAGCACGGTGGGAGGCACGGGAACGGCCGTGGAGCCAAGCGCGCTGATCACCGTGTGCTCCCGCACCATGTCGTGCGCGGTGGGCAGGACGTGGCCGAGCGGAGGTCGGCGGACCACCCACGTCCGAGCGCCGTCGTCGACGACGTAGGTCAGGTTCGACCGGCCGCCCTCGATGAGCCGGGCGCTCAGCGGTCCGGTGACCAGACCGGGGCGGTCGGCGTCCAATCGGGACCGCAGCCGAGCCAGATCGAGGCCGGGCGGGGATTCTGCGCTCATGTGACCTCCTCGTCACGCCGGGCGTGGTGCCGACCGGTCGGTACGACCGGAGCCGGCGGCACCACGCCCGTCACGATTCGTGCTTCGCTGCGCGCGGTGGTCGCGCTACGCCACCAGCAGCGCGACCGTCTCGGCGACGCAGGCCGGCTTCGGGGCGCCCTCGATCTCGATCGTCCACCGCACCACGGCCTGGCTGCCCTGGGCACCGGGGGTCACCGACACCAGCTCGGCGTGGGCCCGGATGCGCGAGCCGACCGTGACCGGCTGCGGGAACCGCACCTTGTTGAGGCCGTAGTTGATGCCCATCCGCAGGTTCCGGATGCGGTAGATGTCCGCGCCGAGCCGCGGGATCAACGACAGCGTCAGGTACCCGTGCGCGATGGGCGCGCCGAACGGACCCGCGGCGGCCTTCTCCAGATCGACGTGGATCCACTGATGGTCCTCGGTGGCGTCGGCGAAGAGGTTCACCTGGTCCTGGGTGACCTCGTACCAGGGGCCCGTGCCCAGAGGCTCGCCCACCGCGGCGGTGAACTCCTCGACGTCGGCGAACGTCCGCGTCTCGCTCATGCCTTCGGCCCGCCCGCGACGTAGATGACCTGGCCCGACACGAACGACGCGTCCTCGCCGACGAGGAACGACACCACACCGGCGATGTCGGACGGCTGACCCACCCGGCGCACCGGGATCTCCGCCGCGGCGGCCTTTTTGAAGTCCTCGAACGGCACTCCGACGCGCTCGGCCGTCGCCGCGGTCATCTCCGTCTCGATGAAGCCCGGCGCGACCGCGTTGACGGTGATGCCGAACTTGCCGAGCTCGATCGCCAGCGTCTTCGTGAAGCCCTGCAGGCCCGCCTTCGCGGCGGCGTAGTTGGCCTGACCGCGGTTGCCGAGTGCCGAGGTGCTGGACAGGTTGACGATCCGGCCCCAGCCCTGCTCGGTCATGTGCTTCTGCGCGGCACGGCTCATCAGGAAGGAGCCGCGCAGGTGCACGTTCATCACGGAGTCCCAGTCGGACTCGGACATCTTGAACAGCAGGTTGTCACGGGTGATCCCCGCATTGTTGACCAGGACGCCGGGCGCGCCGAGCTGCTCCGCCACCGTGGCCACCGCCGCGTCCACCGCGTCGGCGTCGGACACGTCCACACCCACACCGATCGCTCGTCCGCCGTCGGCGTTGATCGCGTCGGCACCCGCCTTCACCGCGTCCTCGGCCAGGTCGAGCAGTGCGACGGTGAATCCGTCGGAGGCGAGCCGCCGGGCGATCGCGGAGCCGATGCCTCGGCCGGCACCGGTGACGATGGCGACGCGGGAGGGGGAGTCGGTCACAGCAGTCCTTTCGTTCGGACGCTCGAACGCACGGCGGCCCGTCGGGCTCCTCGTCGTCGAGTGTCGTTGGGCGTTGGGTAAGCGTGCGCTTAGTACCGTACCAGGGGATCGGCTTTTTCGGGGGTGTGATCGTCGCCGAGCAGCAGGCCCGAGACCAAGGCCAGCACCGCCGCGACCTCCGTGGCCGCCAGCAGCCGCTCGACCAGCCCGAGCGGGATGGACCGCCACCACGGCTCACCACCCGCCAGCATCACCACGACGGCACCGACGATCACCAGGAGCCAGACCCCGGCCAGAAGTGAGAGCGCCTTGGCCACCCGACGCCAGCGCGTCGGTCCGGACAACGCGGTCGCGGCCGACCAGACCGCGAACGGCAGGCACACGAAGGCCAGCACGCTGGCGTAGCGGTGGATGGTTCCCTCCACGCTCGGTCCCACCGACCAGTCCGTCTTGGGGAACACCGTGACCGCCACGAGGCCGAGCACCCACAGTGCACCGCAGACCGTGCTCACGGACACGCGCCGGACGTAGCCGCGCGCCGCGAGGGTGACGAACACGAGCGCCGAGCCGAACGCCACCGCCAACACCGACGTCTCGAACAGTCGCCGGTGTTGGCGGTGGGCGTATTCACTGATCGTCCGCCGCACCGGATCCACGTCGGCGCTCGACGGCAGGACGTGCAGCAGCGCCATGATCCCCACACCGACCAGCAGCGCCACCAGGGCGAACGCCGCGATCCTCCTCGTCGGTACCGTCGGGCCGTCGGTGCGGGCGGGCACGCTGTCGGTCATGCGCTGACTCCTCGTGGGCGGTGGCGACAGCGTATCCGGCGCGTCGGCCCGCCCCGCTCACGCCGCGGAGGCGGAGGCGGTGCCGACCACCTGGCCCAGCACCGTGCGGAAGACGTGCCGGTCGACCGTGACGGGTTCGGCGGCCAGCCAGTCGCCGATCTGCTCCACGAACTGTTCTGGCGTGAGCGGTGAGACGTCGTCGAGGTCGTCGAGGTACGGCTCGTCGGCCGTGATCTCGCCGTCCCGGCTCGGATAGAGCACGAGAGCGGCCCGCACCTCCACGTCGGGAAGCAGGCGACGGAAGGCCTCGACCCCGGTGTGGAGCTGCGAACCACCGCCGCGGAACCGGCGACCGTTGCGGGTGAGGGTCCCGTCGTCGGCCAGTCCGTAGTGTCCCGGCAACCACGACTTCGACTCCACGAGCACGAGCCTGCGCCCGCACAGGACGGCGTGGTGGATGTCGGCGAACACCGAGTCGGGCCACGCGAGCCCGTGGAAGATGCGGACTCCCGGCAGGCGCGTGAGGTACCGCTCGAACAGCTCGGCGGTCAGCCGTTGAGGCACTTCGTCGGCCTCGGTGCCCGGCGCGCCGAACACGACGCGGTCGCCGAACTCGCTGCGGAACGAGCGAACCGTGCGCAGCGACTCCAGGTGCCGTCGGACGAGCAGCACGGCGGCGGCCGACGCCGACACGACGAGCAGTGCCCACACCGCCGTCAGCCACACCGAGAACGCGAAGGGCACGACCAGTGGCAGGGGCAGGAGCACCGCCCCGGCCAGCGCGCCGCCCGCGGTGGCGTGGCCGGGCGATCCGGGGTGGGCGTAGTGCACGCGGGCGGCGTTCTCGACGAGGTGCCACCACGGCAGGGAGTCGACGTCGACGACAGGAGCGGTGGGGACGAAGTCGGGGTCCTCGCCGAACCGGCGAGGGCGTGCGCGGCGCTGGCCGCGGGTCTCCGCGGCCAGGGCCAGGGACGGTCGCCGACCCCGGCGGTCGTAGGCGGCTCGCAGTATCGGGTCGGCCAGCGTGTCGTACGCCTGCCGCAGCAGCTGGAACTCCTCCGCCGAACCGCCCGCGTCCGGGTGCGCCCGCCGGGCGAGGGCACGGTACGCGGACTTGATCTCCGGGGTGGAGGCCTGGCGCTCGACGCCCAGCACCGCGTAATAGTCGACCTCGGTCACGATCACCTCCGCTCGCGGGCGCTCACACTATGTCGTGTGACGGCTCGGCCGTGACAACGACCTGTGCGTACCCGGTCACCCAGAGTGTGCTATTGCTGAAGGTTTGTGGGTTTACGGCCCCCGGTTGTCACCCAGGTGGACCGACGCGGCCTCGAAAGGGTGTCTACGGCTCGTGAGTGTCAGCCCGCAAACCGGGTAATCACCCGCACAGCCGACGAACCGTGTGGCCCGGCACAAGCAGGATCCGAAGGACGCACCTCCGGTGGTCTCGACCGACCACGGGGGAGCACCGGAGGAGCGCAGGACGAGGAAGAGACGGGCCGGCCACGGAAAGGATGTGAACCCGATGAACATCACGGAATCGTTCAACGACGCCCTTCGGTCGGTCATCACCTTCCTGCCGAAGTTCGCCGCCTTCCTGGTCATTCTGCTCATCGGGTGGCTGGTGGCCAAAGGTCTGCGCAAGCTCGTCGACGTCGTCCTGGAGCGGCTGAACTTCGACCGGGCCGTGGAACGCGGCGGGATCAAGCGCGCACTGGAGCGGTCGAAGTACGACGCGAGCGGCCTCGTCGCGGCGATCGTGTTCTACGCCGTGCTGTTGATCGCGCTGCAGATCGCCTTCGGGGTCTTCGGCCCGAACCCGGTGAGCTCGATGCTCGCCGCGATCGTCGCCTGGCTGCCGCGGGCCATCGTCGCGATCGTGATCGTCGTCGTGGTCGCCGCGATCGCCAACGCCGTCAAGGACCTCATGATGGGCGCCATGAGCGGGCTGAGCTACGGTCGCGCGCTCGCCACCGCGGCGCAGGCGGTCATCATCGGGCTCGGTGTGATCGCGGCGCTCAACCAGATCGGCGTCGCCACCACGGTGACGACGCCGGTGCTGATCGCGGTGCTCGCGACGATCGGGGCCATCCTCGCGATCGGTGTCGGGGGCGGCCTGATGCGCCCGATGCAGCAGCGCTGGGACCGGTGGCTCAACCGCGCCGAGGAGGAGATGCCGAACGCCAAGGCGCAGGCGGAGGCCTACCAGCGCGGTCGGGAGGACGTCAGCCGCGCCCAGACCGAACCCTTCCAGGCGCAGGGCGAGCAGACGGAGCGCACCGCGCAGCCGCCGAGCTCGTCGTAAGCACGCCGACGAGACGCCGGGCCCGGAAACGGGGCCCGGCGTCTCGTGTCGTCTCAGGAGAAGAGCAGGGGGTCGATGTCCGGGACGTCGTCGGCGGGGGAGGCCTCCGCGAGAGCGCACACCGCCAGCAACCGCAGCGCGATCCACTCGCCGGTCGGGCACGGGGAGCAGTGGTGGGTCTCGGGTGTCCAGTCCGCTTCCGCCGCCGCGTCGAGCACGCCCTGGGCGTACGCGGCGAGGTCGACGACTCCGAGCGTGCCGCCGTCCATCGTGAGGATGTCGCGCACCGCGGCCGAGTGCTGGTCGACGCTCGCGAGCCGGCCCGGGTCGAGGGCCGATGCCGTCACACCGGCGGCGCCGAGTCGCCGCGTGAGGGTTTCGAGGTCACGCCGGGCGAAGGCGACCTGCTGTGCGCCTGACAACCAACCCATGGCGCGACAGCATAGGAAACGCTCGTCAGTCGCCGAGCAGAGGACCCAGCGGCCCCAGGTCGATGTCGAGGTCCTCGGGAGCGAGCCCGAAGTGCTCGCGGAGTTCCTCCATCCGTTCTTCGAGCTTCATCAGGGTCTGGCCGATACGTTCGACCTGCTCATCGGTGAGATCACCCTCGTCGACGCGGCGCAGCGCCTGCCGCTCCATGAGCTGGCGCAGCAGCTCGATGATGGTCAGCACCAGGCTCGCCAACCCGTGTTCGACGTTCTCCGGGTCGGAGTCGATGCGTTCGGCCAGCGGGTTGCGGTGGCGTGGGTCACCGGTGGCCTCGGTCACGGGCGACCACCTCGGTTCAGCGTGCCGACCGACGTGATGAGCGCGCGCAGCGAGACGTGCACGAGGTCGACGTCGGCGATGCACAACCGGATCTCACCGGTCAGGACCACGCCTCCCGCGAGCACGCGGTCGAGCAGGTCCACCAGGGCGATCCGGCGTTCGGGAGAGCCCACGCTCACCTCGTCGGCGACCGGTTCGAGGAGGTCCACGGTGTCGGGACGGGTCGGTTCGGTCACGGCTGCTCCGAGCGTTGCCGATGGTCCGGCTGGTGCACCGCGGCGAACGAGTACGGCGGCCACGGCCCGGTCAGTTCGACCCGTACCGCCTCGTGCTCGGCGTCGAGTGCGCGGACCAGCTCGGCGAAGGCGTTCGCCCGGTCGTCGTCCACGAGGTAGGCGCCGTTGAGCACCATGTGAGCCCGCTCGCCCGACAGCTTCGGGTCCTGCGGCGCGTGGCGGCGGTAGGCCACGGCCGCCTCGGCCAGGCGCGAGTGCAGCCGCTCGCCGTGTTCCGCGGCGATCCGCTCGCCCGTCTCCCTCGCCGACAGGGCGGCCTTGCGCCGCCTCAGGTAGGCGGCGCCCGACCCGCCCGCCGTCGCCGAGGCTGTGCTGGCGGTGGTGGCCGGTGTCGGGGCTTCGGTCGACGCGAGCGCGGCCGGATCGGTGTAGACCTTGACGCCCCACTCGGTCCGGCCGGTGAGGGCGTCCAGCGTGGTGGCGAACTCGGCCCTGCTCTCGTCGACGAGCTCCCGGACGCGGTCGTCGTCGAAGCACACCGTGGCCAGCCGCAACGGCACCGCCGCCGAGGCGGCACCGGACACGGCGGCCACGACGGCGTCGTGCGCGCGGGCGGTGGCGGCGAGCCAGTCGAGGTCCTCCAGGTTGCGGCGCAGCGCCTGCTCGCCGAACTCGGCGAGCGACACGGGACTGACCACCGCGATCAGCGGGTCGCCGCCCGCCTCCGCGGGCACCGGGACGCCGCTCACCGGTGCGTCGGCGACCCCGCGCAGTTCCTCCAGCAACGTCACGTCGAGTCCCCGAGCCACCGCGTACAGCCACCGTCCGGTCGTCGGTTCCTCAGCCATCTCGTTCCTCCGGTACCGGCTCGGCGTCGATCACGTCCTCCACGCGCGGCGCGCCAGCCTCGACCTGCGTGGACGAGCGCGCCTCCAGCGCTTCGAGGCGCCGACGCAACTCGCGGTTCTCGCGTTCGAGCTCGTTCTGCCTGTCCGTGTCGACCTTCTTGTGTCCGTTGTCGCCGGTGAGCCAGGGGTCGTTCTCCCACCAGTTGATGCCGACTTCCTTGGCCGTCTCCAGGGAGGCGACCACGAGGCGCAGCTTGATCGTCAGCAGCTCGATGTCGAGCAGGTTCACCTGGATGTCGCCCGCGATCACGAGTCCCTTGTCGAGGACCCGTTCCAGGATGTCGCCGAGGTTCGCGGGCTGATGACTCGCCGCCGAACCCACCGACGACGTCAACGCCGAACCGGGGCGTCCCGATGAGGTCATGTGCTTCGTGCCTTTCCTGCGTGCTGTGGTGCGCCGAGTCCCTCACTCGGTACGGCCGCGTGCGTAGCGCCGGGTGCGCCGGTACGACACCAGCTCGCCGTCCGGCTCCAGATCCACCTCGTACAGGCCGAGGATGTTGGCCGTGGAGGGCACGCGGCTCTCCTCCACGACCTCCACCTCCGCTAGCCAGCCCTCCTCGGTGGGGCGGACGGAGGTGACGCCGAGCGTCTGCCGCTTGGTGAGCCGTTCGATGTGGCCGAGGGCGAGTTCGGCGGCCTCCGTGGCGGTCACCTCGTCGAGGTCCTGAGCCATCGCCGTCACCGCTCTCCGGCGATGTCAGAGCCCGGGTCGGTTCCGTCGTAGCCGGTGAGCCTGCCGAGGGCCCGCTGCTGGATCTCGGCCTCTTCCTCGGCCGTGATCTCGCCCGCGGCGCGGGCCTCCTCGGCGGCTTCCAGCTCCCGGCGCACCGACGCGGGGTCGTAGAGCTCGCGGTCCACCTGTTCGCGGATCACGTCCGCCAGGGACACGACCGCGCGCACCGGCGCCAGGGGTAGCCCCAGAATCGTCGTCACCAGTCCCACGTCGGTGCCTCCTTCGTTCTTCTGCTGCCGCTTCGGCGGGGTCAACCGCCGGGGCGGGTGGTGTGGACGAAGTCGTAGGGCGCGAGCGGGCCCAGCAACTTCAGATTCACGCGCTCGCCCCACTGCGTGGCGAGGTCGTCGGCCACCTGCTCCAGTTCCCGCTGCTCGGCCACGCTCGCCAGGCAGGCGAGGTAGACGGCGTCGCGCTCGTGCGTCGCCTCCCGCACGACCACGTCGACGCCGAGCTCCTCCAGAGCCCGCACGGCGCTGCCGGTGTCGGCCTCGCGTTTGGCGGCGATGGTGTTGGCGATCAGTTCCCCCAGCGCCAGGCGTTCGTTGCGGGTCGCTTCCTCGGGCTTGTCGCGGATCGCGTCGCGGAGCCGCTGTGCGTCGGAGCTCTCCTCGATGATCTCGCTGATGATCGCGCGCTCGTCGTAGCGGCCCTTGAGGATGTACTGCGCCTGGCCCTCCAACTCGGTCAGGGCGGCGGCGAACTCGTCGTGGTGGTCGGCGAGCAGCTCGTCCGTGACCGCGTCCCGGTCGGTGACCACCGCGCCGAACCGCAGCGGCAGCACGGGCACCTCGCCCGCGGAGGCGTCGAGGATCCGCGCGTGCGCGGTCAGGTCGTCCGGGGTTCCGAGTGGACGGTCCACCGGGATCTCGCTGACGAGCGCGGCGATGTCGCCGTGCCGCACCGTCTCGATCGTGCCGGGCGGGTCGCCGATGCCCTTCACCTCGTCGTCGGTCTCCACATCGGACGGAACGATGCCGTAGATGTAGATCGCGGTCCGCGCGCCGGTCTCCTGATCGCTCCGGTCGGCCTCCCGGGTCGCTGCCTGCGCCACTTACGACCTCCTCTCGTCGGTCTCGGTCTCACCGAGCACGTCGCGCAACTTGTCGCCGGCCGCCTCCAAGGCGCCCTTGGTCCGCGACTTGGCGGCGCCCGAATTCATGTCCTCGATGAGCTCGGGAAGCCCCTTCTTGTCGTCGTCGGCCACCTGCAACCGATTGGTGGCCTCGGCGAACCGCAGATAGGTGTCCACGCTGGCCACCACGATGCGCGCGTCGATGGTCAGCAACTCGATGCCGACCAGCGACACCCGCACGTAGGCGTCGATCACCAGACCCTTGTCCAGGATCGTGTCGATCACGTCGGCCAGACCGGACGGCGACGGACCCCCGCCGCCTCCGGTCGCTGCTACTGCCGTGGTCACGTGGTACGTCCTCCTTCGTCACCGACGCGCACGGGCGCGCCGCGCGGGCCGCCGCTCGCCGGTGTCCTCGTCGTCCTGCTCGTCGTCCGACGAGGACTCGTCCTCGTCGGCGTAGTCCTCGTCCTCGTCCTCTCCCTCGTCGTAGTCCTCGCCCTCGTATTCGTCCTCGTCCCAGTCCTCATCGGACTCGGACCCGCTGTCGGAGTCGTCCCGGTCGCGGGGGCGGCCCTCACTGCCGTCGTCCACGACCTCGCCGTCGTGGATCGTGCCGTGCCAGCCCTCGACCTCGTCCGGATTCAGCAGCGTCTGCGTCATGACGTGGCGCCGGAAGTGCTTGAGCTCCAGGCGGACGCGGCGGCCCTGGGCGCGCCACAGGTTGCCGGTCTGCTCGAAGAAGCCCTGCGGGTGGTACTCCAGCACCACGAGGATCCGGGTGAGCCGGGGAGCCAACTCGTGGAACGTCACCGCGCCGTCGACGTAGCCTTTCGCGCCCTTCGACCGCCACACGATGTGCTGGTCCGGCACCTGGTCGGTGATCGTGGCCTCCCACGTCCGGTGCGACCAGAGGATCTGGGCCTTCCAGTTCAGCTTCTCGTCGGACTCCTGCTCGACGTTCTCGACCTTCTTCATGAAGGACGGGAAGTCGGTGAACCGGGTCCACTGGTCGTAGGCGACCTCGACGGGCACGCCCACGTCGATGGACTCCACGATGTTGGTGAGCTTCAGCCCACCGCCCTTCTTGCCCGAGCCGCCGCCGAAGGCCTTCTTGACCTTCTCGCCGACCTTCGAGACACCCGTGCTGAGCGCGGCGCCCACGGGGCTCTTGCCCTCGGCCAGCTTCTTCGCACCCGTGAGCGCTGTCATCAGCCCTCCGTCGCCCTGACCGGTGGCGTAGTCGGTGAGCCGCCCGGCCGACTCGCTGACCTTGCCGGCGACCATGGAGCCCGCCTTCTTCGCCGCGACACCGGCGAGCGTGCTCAACGCGCTGGTCAGCTCGCCGCCCGGAGCGGCCTCGCCGACCTTCTTCGCGGCGTCACCGGCCTTGTCGCCCGCCTTACTCGCGGTCTTGGCCGTGCCCTTGGCCGTGCTCGATGCCTTGTCCGCGGCCGCGCGTGCTGCCCTGGTCATGGCTCACCTCCCGCTTCTGCGCACCGGGGAGCGGCCTGCCGAGGAGCGTGCTCGCGTGCGCGGGCGTGCTTCGGTCTCGCCGTCGTCCGTGGCGGCTGCGCGGTCGGCGTCCTCGGCCTGTTCGCGGCGCCGACGGACCGGACGCCGATTGCCCTCACCCGATGACGGGCGACGCCGGGGACGAGGAAGAGCAGGTTCCGACTCCTCGTCGTCGGCCGACCGGCGAGCTCGCCTGCGGGTCCCCGGTCGCCGATCCGGCTCCGCCGACTCCTCGGCGATCTCGGTGGCTTCCGACGTCTCCTCGGGCTCGCGGCCCTGCTCGGTGGAATCCGGCTCCTCCTCGCCGGCGTCGCCGGTGTCCTCGCTGCCGCCGGTATCACCGGCCAGCCTCTCCGTCAGCGACTCGATGCGTGAGGTCGCCGCCCTGGTCGCTGCCGCGCGGGCGGCCCCCAGCAGCTCTTCCTTCACGCCCCCGGTGAGTTTGCCCAGTTCGGCCGACTCGCCGAGTTGCGAGAGCCCCGACTTCAGCAGTCCTGTGGCGTTGGTGCCGTGTCTTCCTGTCGCACCGGCCGCGGCGATCATCAGGGCGAGGCGCATCTTCTTGGTGCGTCCCAAGAGATAACCTGCGATGACCGCGGCGGCGGTCTGCGCGCCGCGCTTCATGAACGTCTCCTCGATCGGGAGTCACGGACCAGCTCCAATTACCCCGTTGGGGTGACAGGGAAACGCTGCTCGACGCGCTCGCCACGTCGAATACTCGATACCGCGCGGCTTGCCGGACCTGGGCGGGGACCGTGATCGTGACGCTCTAGTCTGTCGGGGGTCGACAGGAGGGGCCACGAGTGAGTGAGGGCGACGAGACACTGATCGCCGGGCGTTACCGCCTGGAACACCAGATCGGCAGCGGTGCGATGGGCGTCGTCTGGCGCGCGATCGACGTCCGACTCGACCGTTCGGTGGCTGTCAAGCAACTGTTGCTGCCGCCGGGACTGAACGAGACGGAGACCGAGAAGGCACGTCAGCGTGCGTTCCGGGAGGGGCGCATCGCCGCCCGCCTGCAACACCCCAACGCCATCTCGGTGTACAACGTCGCCGACCACGAGGGTCAGCCGGTGCTCGTGATGGAGTATCTGCCCTCGCGGAGCCTCGCCGACATCCTCGACCAGCGCGGTGTGCTGCCCCCGGCCGAGATCGCGGGCGTCGGTGCGCAGGTCGCGGCGGCGCTGGTCAAGGCCCACGACGCGGGCGTCATCCACCGTGACGTCAAGCCGGGCAACATCCTGATCGCCGACGACGGCATCGCGAAGATCACCGACTTCGGCATCTCACGAGCCGCCGGGGACATCACCGTGACCAGCACGGGTCTGCTGGCGGGCACTCCCGCGTTCCTGTCACCCGAGACCGCCCGGGGCGCGGAACCCGGCCCCGCCGCCGACGTGTTCTCGCTGGGCGCGACTCTGTATGCGGCGGTGGAGGGCCGGCCGCCGTTCGAGAACCCCGGCAACGAGATCGCGATGCTGCACGTGGTCGCCGCGGGCCAGATCATCCCGCCGCGGCAGGCCGGGTCGCTGGACAACGTCCTGCGGGCGATGCTGCACAACGAACCGAACGCGCGCCCGACGATGAAGCAGTGTGAGGCCGCGTTGCGCGCGGTGTCAGAGGGACGGCCCGACGGCCTGGACGCCCCCACACTGCCGCCGAACCCGGTGCGGGGCTCGACCCGCGTCGCCCTGAACCCGGCGGCCCTGTCGGCGATCCCCGCCTCGCCACAGGCGCCGACCGCGCAACCGCCCGGACCCCCCACCCCGACGGGGACGACGCTGCCGCCCGCGGCGGCCGTGCACGGTCAAGGGCCGGGCATGGGGCAGCACCCCACGGGACCTCCCCAGCACCCCACGGGGCCTTCTCACGGCAGGCATCCCACGGGACCGCCCCACGGCAGGCACCCCACCGGGCCGTCGACCCCGGTGCCGGCGGCTCAGCACGGGGGCGAGGGCAACGGCGGTTGGTCGCGAGCGCGGGTGGCGACCACCGTGCTCGCCGTGCTCGCCGCGGCGGCGGTGGGCGTCCTGATCGCCGAGCTGCTGATCAGCGGCTCGGGCGACTCCGGCGACTCCGACGGTGCGCACAGCGCGGACGGTGGGCCGACCACGAGCGTCAGCGTGTCCCAGTCCACGGCCCCTCCTTCCTCGTCGAGCGCGCCGAGCACCGAGCCGACCACGCAGGAGCCGCAGCCGGACGTGCTGCCCCCGGCCGAGCTCGAGAAGGCGGTCGCCGACTACTACGCGCTCATGCCGGACGGCGTCGAGCAGGGCTGGCAGATGCTCGGCCCGGGCTTGCAGGCCCAGGGCGAGGACACCTACCTCCAGTTCTGGGACACCATCGAGGCGGTGCGGATCGTCGGTGGCCCCACCGCGGTGAGCGGCCACGTCGTCGAGGTCGAGGTCGAGTTCACCAAGGCGGACTCCGTCGTCCGCGAGTCGCACCGGCTCGGCATGGTGGTCCGCGACGGGAAGGCACTCATCGACAGTGACGAGCTGCTGAACCTCACCGACCTCGGCGAACCCGACGAGGACGAGGACGAAGAGGACGAGGACGAGCCCGACGAGGACGAGTGACCCGGACGGTCGACGGTCTCGGTCAGTCCTCGCTCCCGCGCCGCGGGCGCACCGCCTCGCCGAGATCGTCGGCGTCCAGGGCGTCGAGTGCCGCGGCGACGTCCGCGTGCACGGCGTCCCCGGTCATCTCGCGTGGTGGCGTGCGTGGGTGGCCCACGGTGACGACCCGGACGTCGCCGACGTCGTGGAGCGCGCCGGGGTCGGCGTCGACCACGATCATCGCGCGGACCTGGTCGGCGTGCCTGCGCAGGACGTCCAGGACGTCGGGAGGGTCGCCGTGGACGACGGCGTCGACCGGCCTGCCGAACGCGTCCGCGTCGCCGAGCAGCCGGTCGACCTCGGCCAGGGCCTGTTCGGCCGCGAACCGGCACCACACGACCTGCCGGCTGCCGGTCAGCTCCCGCCACGCGGAGGGCAGCTCGGCCGGCCCGGAGGGCGGTGCCGGGTCGAACACGAGGACCGTCGGAAGGTCCGGGGCTCCGTCCCACACCACCGTGGTCGTCATGCGCTCTCTCCGCCGTCCTGGATGCGGTACAGCGCGTACGCCGAGCGGATCACCGGTTGCGCGACGTTGCGGACGCGCACTCCGCCGGGCGTGACGCCGTGTTCGCAGCCCGAGTGCGCGTGCCCGTGCAGGGCCAGCGTGGCGCCCGCCTCGTCGACCACCTCACCGAGTTGGTACGCGCCGAGGAACGGATAGATTTCCAGCGGCTCACCGTGCAGCGTGTCGGGCACGGGGGAGTAGTGCGTGAGCGCCACCCGCACGTCCGCGTCGAGTTCCTTGAGCGCCGAGCGCAGGGAGTCCGCGATGTCCACCGTGTGCTCCACGAACGCCTTCATCTCCGGTTCGCCGAACGCGCTGGCGCAGCGCCCCTCGAAACCTCCGCCGAAGCCCTTCACCCCCGCGATGCCGAGCCGGGCCCCGTCGACCGGCAGCACCACACCGTCGCCTTCCAGGACGTGGATCCCGCCCTCACCGCGCAGGATCGCGGTGACCTCGTCCACGGCCTCGCCGTGGTAGTCGTGGTTGCCGAGCACCGCGACGACCGGGATGCCCAGGTCGGCGAACTCGTGCGCGACGATGCGGGCCTCGTCGGGCGTGCCGTGCCGGGTGAGATCGCCCGCCAGCAGGAGGGCGTCGGCTCGCGAGGGCAGGTGCTCCAGCGCCGGGCGCAGTCTGCCCTGGGCGTCCTCGCCGAGGTGCACGTCCCCGACGGCCGCGAGAGTGATCATGACAGGACCTCGGTGTCGTCCGGTTCGGTCGCTTCCACGACGCGGACGTCGTTGTGGAGCCGCAGCTGGGGTTCGCGCTCGTGCAGGACGGCCACGAGATGCTCCTTGCAGGGTTGCGACGAGACGGTGCCGCTGAGGTAGACGTGCTCGCCGCGGACGTCCACCTGGATGCCGAGCTCCGCCGTGCGCGGGTCCTCGGCGAGCGCTCGCCGCAGTCTCGCCGCCGTGTACTCGGGGCGCCGGTGCACCTCACCGGGTTCGAGTGGGCCGGACATGCGGAGCTCCTTTCGCGTGGGCGAGTTCGCGCCCGTCTGTGATGCCGAGCTCGGACAGCAGCGTGAGGAACGCCCGGGCGTACGGCGAGGTCGCGGTCTCGCGGGCCACGACGGCCCAGTCGACCTGTTCGCGCACGGCCCGAGCGATGGGCAGCAGCGGGGTGAAGTCGCAGCGGTGGGCCTCGAGCACCGACACTTTGTCGACGAGCAGGTCCGTGGCGGGCAGGACCGGGGCCCTCGTGGCGCCCAGGCGCAGGTCCTCGGCCCGGTCGAGCAGGTCCGGCGTCACCGGCCTGTTGTTCGGCCGGAAGATCAGATCCACGAGGCAGTCGCCGTCGTAGACCTTGATCAGCCAGTCCTCCAGCGGGTCGACCGCGCGCATGCCCGCCGACACGAGCACCTTGCGGGCCACGGGCGCGTCCTCCTCGGTCAGGAACACGTCCACGTCGTGCTCGGACGCGGGGCCGCCGTGGGCGTACACCGCGCACCCACCGGCCAACGCGAACCGCACGCCGTGGGCCCGCAGCGTGTTCGACACGCGCATCGCGGTGCGGAGCAACTCGGCCGGTTCGGCATCCACCGTGCTCGGTTACCCGGCTCTCACCGGGGGTATGCCCGGCCCGGAGGTGGAAACCATGTCCCAGCCCAACCCCATCCAGATGCAGAAGTATCTCGCCGGCGTGGACTACCCGTGCGGCAAGGACGACCTCGTGAGGCACGCCCGCGAGAAGGGCGCCGACGACGAGGTGATGCGACACCTGGAGAACATCCCCGACCGCACGTACGACGGGCCGAACGCCGTGAGCGCGGAGTTCTCCAAGAGCTGACCCCGCCCCGCCCCGACCGACCCCGACGGCGTGACCGCGGCCGTCGCGACCCCGTGAGGTGCCGAACAACCGATGACGACCGACCTTGCCCTGCCACTCGACCTGCCGTCGGCCGCTCCCACCGACGGACCCAGCATCCGCATCGACAGTCCCACCGACGGCAGCCTCGTCGGCCGGATCGCCATGGCCACGCGCGAGGACGTGGCCGCGGCCGTCGGCCGAGCCAGGTCCGCCTTTCCGAGTTGGGCCGGGACTCCGGCCGAGTCGCGGGCGCAGGCGCCGCGCGACGCCGCCGACGCCCGCGCCGAGGGGGCCGACGACCCCGCCACGGCCAACGAGGCGGAGACGGGCCGGCCCGCGACCGAGGCGCGCGAGGGCGTGCTCGCGGGCGTGTCGACGTTGCGCCAATACGCCGAACTCGGGCCGGTGCACCGTGGACGCGCGCTGGCGGGCCGGCCGTCGGCGACCGACCTGATGGTGCCCGAACCGCGGGGAGTCGTGGTGGCGCTGACGCCGTGGAACGACCCTGTCGCCGTCGCCTGCGGGTGGATCGGCGCGGCGCTCGCCACGGGCAACACGGTCGTGGCCAAGCCGAGCGAACGCTGCCCGCACACCGGGGCGCTGTTCGGCGAGGTGCTCCGACCGTTCTTCCCGGAGGGCGTGCTGCAGCATCTCGTGGGCGACGGCACCGTCGGATCGTGGCTCGCCGAGCACCCGGACGTCGACGTGATCGCCCACGTCGGCAGCACCGCGACGGGGCGGTCGCTGGCCGCGGCCGCGGCCACGACCGGCGCGAAGGTGCTGCTGGAGAACGGCGGCAACGACCCGCTGATCGTCGACGCGGACGTCGATCCGGTCTGGGCGGCGGAACAGGCCGCACTGGGCGCGTTCGCCAACAGCGGGCAGATCTGCGTGGCCGTGGAACGCATCTTCGTCCACCGCGACGTCGCCGAGGCGTTCGTCGAGGCGCTCACGGCGGCCTACGCGAAGTGAGCGACTTCGCCCCAGCTGACCAACTGCATCGAGGGTCGCCAACACAATATCCTCCGCTAACCATTGGTGTTCCGCTCACTTCTGGTGAGACGCAGATGTTCTTTCGCTTAGGCGCTTCAGGCTCGGACCGAGCTCGGCAC